>JAFDVT010000068.1 GCA_018268875.1 Acidobacteriota bacterium | reverse complement strand
TTCCGCACCACGCACTGCGGCAAAGCCGCGCGCAACTGTTGCACTCCGGCCTCCGTGATCTTGGTGTTCTTCACATCCAACTCACGGAGGCTTTTCCATTCCTTCAGTACATTCACCGCTTCATCGTTGATGCGCGCCGATTTGTACAGGCTCAGCCGTTCGAGCTTGGGCAACCCTTTGCGCAGCGTTTCGAGGCTGATTGCCGTTACGTTCGTACCGCCGATGCGGAGTTCGCGCAGGTTCGCCACCGAAGCGATCGCCGCCACGCCGGACTCGGTGAGACTCACGCTCCACAGCCCCGAATCGGTGCGCTGCGGGCCGCTGACGTCCAGGTATTCGAGCGTCGGAATCAGGCGCAACGCCTGCATGCCCGTGTCCGTAAGCTTGTTGCCTCCGATGGTGAGTTCGCGAAGTTTGGGCAGCGTGGTGAGCAGTTCGATGCCGTTGTCGGTGATCTGCGCAAAGCCCGCGTCGATCGATTCCAGGGTCGTCAACGCACCCAGGTAACCAAGCGTCGTATCGGTGATTTTGGTGGCGCGCAGGTCGATTTTACGGAGCTTTTTCCAACCTTTCACAGTAGCCATGCCTTCGTCGGTGATCAGTTCGGCGTAGCGAAGGTTCAGCTCTTCCAGGTTGACCAGCCCTTTCAACTGCAGCAATCCCTGGTCGGTGATGCGCGTCATCGAAAGATCCAGTTTCTTCAGCGAGGCGGACTGCTGCGCGATCGCCGGCATGTCGGCGTCGGTGATCCAGCAGGAACGCAGATCCACCATCGCGGGCGTCGCCGAACCGCAATCCGCAGTCGCGGTGATCATCATGGCAAACAACAAGACGCTCATCAGCTACCTCTCCGGTTCGGGAGCTTGGAATCGCGATCCCATATGATTTTGGCGCCGGGCAGCGCCGCTGACAGCTTGTGAAACGCGTCTTCGGACACCAGCGTGTGATAGAGGTTCAACAATCGCAGAGTCTTGATCGCCGACAGGCTGTCCACCGCGGCATCGCTAATGTTGGCGCTATCCAGGCGCAATTCCACCAGCGGCAGTGCGGCGATCGTTTTGAGTCCTTCGTCGCCGAAAGGCGTGTAGTCCAGGTTCAATCGCTCGAGCTTCGCAAAGTTCGCGAGCGTGGGGGCAGCAGTGTTGTCGATTCGCGTGCGAACCGCTTCCAGCCGATTCAGCTTTGTCAGCGGAGCGAGCGCCGCAAGACCTTTCGATGTAAAGCGACCATGGTTCAGCAGCAGTTCCTCAAGCCCCGTCAACCTGGCGATCGCCACCAGCGAGATGTCGCCGGTGTCGGTGCCCGTGAGGTCCAGAACCTGCAGCGGCGCGGGACTGTCTCCCAACTTGGCGACACCCGCTTCATCCAGGTCCGTGTACGCGACATTCAGACGTTCCAGTTTGTTGAGCGCCACCACGTGCGCCAGTGCCGGACCGCGGATGCTGTTCGAACTCAGGTCGAGATCGGTGAGGCCCGAAGGCAGTGGCGACAACGCACGAACCAACGTGCCAGAAAGATTCAACGTTCGCAGGTTCGACAACCCCGCCAGCGACGGCAAGCCGCGATCGGACACCGTTGTGGAGGCCAACTTCAACACCACAAGCGACGTGCATTTGGACAACGCCGCGGCGCTCAGGTCCCCGGCTTCGGTGGCGGTCAGGTCCAATTCGCGCAACTGCGGCAAGCCCGCCAACACGGGAATATGCGCATCGGTGACCGCGCTGCGGGCGAGCGAAATGCTGTGAATGCGGCCGTCGCGCATCTCCACCTTGCCGTGCAGGCTGTCACGAATCCATTTGGCGATGGCGCTTTCGGGCGCGCCAACGGCCGGCGCCGCGCCGATCGCTTTGCCGCCGAGATTCACCGAACCGCTGAAGTCCACTTTGCATTTGGGAAGCGCGGCGCGCAGTTGTTCGACGCCGGAAGCCGTCGCGCGCGTGTAACGAAGATCGAGAAACGCGAGTTCTTTTAACCCGCGCAGCTTGGCAACACCAGCGTTGGTTAGCTCGGCGCGATACAGGTTCAGTTCGCGAAGCCGGGGCAGTCCCGAAAGGATCTCCGCGCCCGCATCTGTCACCGGACCTCCCAGCAGATTCAACTTGCGAAGATTCTTCAACCCGCGCAAATGCGCGAGGCCCTTATCGCTGATCTTAAGACCGTACAGATCGATCTCTTCCAGCGAATTGACATCGGCGAGCGCGGCCAGCCCGTCATCGGTCACCAGCGTGTCACGCAGGTTCAGCCGCTTCAGGTTCCGAAGATTCGACAGGCTCTTCAACACCTCGTCGGTGGCCGTCGAATAGCTGAGGTCCAGCGCTTCGAGCTTGGGAAACACCGCGAACGAAAAGTTCTTGACGCGGCCTTGCGCCAGGCGCAGTTCGCGCAGGTTGGCGAGCGTTTCCAGATGCTTCAAGCCTTTGTCCTGCACGTTGACGTTGGTCAGAAAATGCAGGCTGAAGTGCAGCTTTTCAAGGGTCGTCAACGGCGCCAGGAACTTCAATTCGTCATTGGCATCCAAACGGCTTCCCGCGCCGGGGTTCCAGCTTGGGCCGGGCAGGTACAGTTCCGTGACGTGCTTCAGCGAGGATAGCTTTTCGAGATCTTTGGGTTCGATGATCGTGCCGTACAGATCGACGGCGCGGATGGTAAGGGTGGCAGGTAACGCGGACACGTCCGCTATGGGAGAGTTACCGCCGGTGACGATGACGCGGCCGCCTTGCCGGATCACCCATTCGGCCACCGGCCGTTCATCGTTTTGGGCAAACGCCAGAACGCATGACGCCAGAAACAAACACAGCCAGAATCGCACGCCTTCATTATGTCAAGAGGACGCCAATCCGTCTGGACGGGCGTCCCCTCTGCGAAAGACGCTACTTGACCTTGTAGGAACCGTCGGCGAGCTTTTCGCGATGCGCGCCGTGGCAGGCCATGCAGGTGGCGCTGGCCTTCTTGTGCGCGGCCGCGGCATCGTCCCACTTGCCCGCCTTGACAGCCTTCGAAATGGCGGCGTATTCGGTGGTGGCGGTCTTCGACCAGTCCACACCATCGGTGGCCTTCATCTTTTTAAAGAAGCTGTGCGAGTCCTTGAAGGCGGCGCCCAGGGCCTTGGCGTCCGCCGCGGCGGTGGCGTCCTTGGCGGCGATCTTTTTGCCGAGCGCGCCGTGGGTCTTGCCGGCGAGCTTCATTCCCGTCCGCAGCTTGGTTTCATCCGGCGCCTTGGCGGCGACGGCGAGGCCGGTGCATAACGCGAACATTGCCGCGATGCCAGCGAATTTCTTCATCTTCCTGATTCTCCTTGCGATACTGGCCCGTCTTTGCGAGTTCCAGGCCATCATTCTACGATAGTCGTTTCAATCGAGCCTTGCGACTCCCAGGCTGCCAATACGCGGCGGCCGTCGATCGGGGCCAGTTGCACAAAACCGCCGGCCGCTTTGCCCAGCGTCTGAACGCCGCCCTTCGGCAGGCGAACCACGGCCGTATTTCCATCCTTGGTCCAGGCGACAAAAGTTCCGCGCTTGTTACGGGCCATCGCCACGTCTTTGCCCACGCCCACCTGAACTTCGTCCGCGCTGCCGGGTTCCACCAGGAACACCGCGCCATCGCGACGCCATGCCGAACTCACCTTGCCGTCCGCGTCCACCGCGAACGCGCCGCCGTCCATCGGGCAGGCGTTCAACGGCCACGTGCCGGAACCCTGCTTAACCGGCGGGGCCTTCGACGCCGTGTTCAACACATACATGTCGCGATTGCCGCCAATCACGTTGCGCCACATCATCCAGATGCCGCCCTTGGGATCGGCCGCAAGCGATGGATGGCAGCACTGGCAAATCGTGCCGTCCGGCGATTCGTACGCGAGCGTGTTTTTGGACCACGTCTTGCCGCCGTCCTCCGATTGGGAACCGTACAGCTTGGTGCCCTTGCCGCGCAGGTCCAGCCAGACGGCGTGCACGGTCTTGCCATCGGCGCTGGCCGCCATGGCATGCAGACCTTCCCTCGCCGCGCCGGGTACGTCGTTTACCGTTCCGCCTTTGGTCCAGGTCTTGCCATGATCCGTCGAACGCCACGTGAACAGGTTGCCCGCCTCCGGCAAGCCGTGCGCATGAGGACCGCTCGCAACCTTCTCGCCGGCGATCGCCGACACAACCAGCGTCCCGTCACGAAGGATCGCGACGCGAGGTCCACGATGCCGCCCCAAGGCGAGGACGCCGGTTTCCGCAACCTTCACCGGAACGCCGAACGTCGCGCCGCCGTCGGAGGACGACGTGAAGTACACCGAAGGTCCACCGCCGAACACTAGCGCCACCTGTTTGCCCGAAACGGCCATCTGCGGTTGGCGGTACGGCGCCGCCGATGGCGCCTGTGGCTGAATGCTGGACGCGACCGTGAGCAACGTGATCAAAAACATATTTACCTCTGTTATCAATTAGAATCGAACCCGCAGCGCGAACTGCAACGACCGCGGATCCTGCACGGCGGTTACCTGCCCGAACGAAGCCGACGGCACCGTGGGATACGCGCCGCTTCCGAAGACGCCATTCCTGGTCAGGTTATTGCGGTGGTTCAGCGCGTTGAACGCCTCGGCAATCCCTTCGATGCGAACCCGTTCGGTGATCGCGAAGGAACGGCTCAGCCGCAGGTTAACGCCAAAAAAGTCATTCCCAACGCCGGCATTGCGCGCGATGAAGTCCCCGTTGACGATAGGCCGCCCGGCAGTACCTTGCACCGTCGTAACGCCGCTGGTGATGTTCAAAGGCAATGCCGAATAATACTGCAGCATGCCGCCCAATTGGAAGCCCCAGCGCTGCAGCGTACCGTTGAACACCACGCGATGACGCTGGTCGTCGTCGGACCTGCCGTAGTCGCGCCACACGTTGAACGGATCGATGGGCGAGCTGAAAAAGAACTCGCCCACATTGTTGTTGGACTTCGAGTACGTGTACGAAACGCGGAAGCTACCGTACTTCATGGGCCGCTTGGCGAACGACACGTGCAGCCCGTCGTACACGGAATCCGCGCCCGGGCGGTACTGGCTGTTGTTCGCGTAGTTCGGATTGGGGCGGCAGCCGTTATTGGTCCCGGCGGCGACGCAGGTCGGAACATTCTGATTGATCGACACGATCAAATGCAGGCCGCGCAGGCGCTGGTAACCCACCGACAGCGTGCCAATCCGCCCGGCTTTCTGTTCCAGCTCGATGTTGGTTTGAACCGAGTTCGCGTTCTGCATGTTGCGATCCATCGTCGTAAAGTTCACGAGCGCGGCGCCGGGGGTCGACGCGAGGACATTCGGAAACACCGGCGCGCCGGTCTGCGTGGGCGACAGACTGATGCTGATCTGGCTTTGCGGCGTGAGGTCGGTGGTGTTGTTGCTCGCCAGCAGCGCATTGGCCAGCGCGCGCAGCGGAACCCGGTCATAGTACAACCCGGCTCCGCCGCGAATCACCGTGTTCTTCGCCTTGCCCAGCGACCAAGCAAAGCCTCCGCGAGGCGAGATGTTGTTGCGATCCGTCTGGATCGTGTCGAGATACTGCAGGTCGTAGCGCAGCCCGAAGTTGAAGGTCAGCGACGGCAACGCCCGCCATTCGTCCTGCGCATAGAACCCGAGGTTGGGGTTCGACAGTCGCACCTGCGACGCGCCGAACGTCTGCGTGTACCCCGCGTTGTTGTACGTGCCGTTCAAAAAATTGGCCAGCGACGAAAACGTGTAGCCGCCGCGAATCGACCTCGGGTACGTGATGGTGGAACCGTTGTACAGGAAGTTGACGCCCGCGCGCAGCCCGTGCGAACCCGCCTGGTGCGACAGGTTGTCCGCGATCTCGAACATGTGGTTCAGCCTGCCCGTCGGCGAACCGGAAAGGCGCCCGAACGTCGCCACACCGGCGATGCTCACCGTCGGACCGTTCGGGTCCGTAGGCAGCGCCAGCAGGTCACTATGCGTATATTGACCTCGGGTTTCGTTCAACGTCCGAGGCGAAATCGTAAAGATGTTGCTGGCGGCCAGCGTGTAATCGCGATTGTCGAGTCCCGCCGACGCGCTCGGCGCATTCAACGCGCCCGCGCCGCGGGAATTTCGACTGTTCACGTCGTACAGCGTGTAGCGGAAGCTGAACTGGTCGCGACCGCTGAACTGGTGGTCCAGCTTGCCCATCGCGCTGGTGAGATGGACGGGATTCGAATAAATGCCCGTCTGCACGCGTCCGCCTCCGAACCCGATTTCATTCAGCCTGGCGTTGATGACGGCGGCGTTCGCGGCGGAGACGGTGGTGAGTCCGCTTTGGTTCAACTGGCGCTGTTCGAAGTTGCCGAAATAAAACGTGCGGTCGCGCCGCAGCGGTCCGCCGAGGCTGGCGCCGTATTGCGCCTGGGTCATCGGCAGCTTGGAATTCGACAAAGGATTCGCGGCGTTGAACCGCTGGTTGCGGAAGTACCCGTACAGGTCGCCATGCAGCGTGTTGGTGCCGCTCTTGGTAACGACGTTGATAAAGCCGCCCATCGCGCGGCCCAGTTCCGCCTGCGCTCCCGAGGTCACCACCTGGAACTCCTGCACGGTGTCCGCGCCGTAGTACACGCCGCTCAATCCGGCCGCGTCGTCGTTGGCCGAAAGTCCGTCCACCACAAAGTTATTGGAGAAGTTCCGCTGGCTGCCGACGGAAATGCCCTGCCCGGGGACAGCCGACGTTTCGGCGAACAGCTGATTGCTGCCGGTATTGGTAGGCGACACTCCCGGCACCAGCAGCGCGATGTCCAGAAAATTGCGCCCGTTCAACGGCAGGTTCGCGACCTCGGTCTGCCCGACGGTGACGGCGATCTGGCTTCTGGCCGCTTCCAGAACCTCGCCGGCCGCACCGACCTCCACGCGGGTCTCGGCGTTGCCCACAGAAAGCGCGATGCCCAGGTCGTGCGCCGCGCCCGCGTTCAACGTCAATTCCTGCACGGCTTTTGAAAACCCGCTATGTTCCACGGTCAGCTCATAGGGACCGGTGCGCAAATAGCTAAGCTTGAACCGTCCATCGGTACCCGAAAACGCCGACGTCTCGACATTGGTCGCCGTCTGCCGGGCCGTGACCTTGGCTCCCTGCACGATCGCGCCGCTGGGGTCCAGAATCCGGCCGCCGATACTGGCCAGGTGGATGCTCTCCTGGGCGGCCAGCGTCAGACAGCCGAGCATATATAAAAACCGCATAGAAAACCTCGAAAAACCGAATAAGAATGAGTGAAGACTACCGCGACTACGCGATTTACGAGTTCGAGGTTGAGGTGGGAGGTCCGCGCTTTTGCCACGCGCGATGTTCCGCCATGCGCCGCCGCGCATCGGTCTGCGCGAGGCCCGTTTCCTGTGCGAAAACCGGCATCGCGAACCGGACGGCGAGACCCGGCGAAACGGCTACCCCGGTAATCGATAAGGAGGCTTGCACGCTGCCTTTGGGACAGCACGGGCATTGGCCGGAAACCATTGCCAGCCCGCCATTTTCGGCGATGGCGGCGATCGCGGCGGAGGCCTTGGCCATGCCGCATTTGTGCTTCCCGTCGCGACGGCAACAGGCGGGAATTTCGGGCGCTTTCGTGTTCGCGGCAATCGCTACCGGCACCGTCAACAGCAGGCTGTTGAGGAGCAGGAGTAGCAAGGCCGGAATACGACTTGGCACGGGTTTCAGTATATCGCACAGGGTTTTCCCGCCCCGCTGCCCCCATCTGCGGCTGAGATTTTCACAGGCGAACCGCCACTATCCACTTGGATGCTTTTCCTCGCAGCCTTACTCCTTGCCGCTGCCGACCACGGCAGCCAGGTCGCTTATCTGGGCGGCACGATGAACCAGTTCCAGCAGGGCGGGCGCGGCGTGGTCGATGCCGCGGACCCGGAATACATGGTCTTCTGGACCCCCAAAGCCAACTTGCGGGTCCCGTACGAACGCATCAACCTGTTGGAGTACGGCCAAAAAGTCAGCCGCCGGGTGGCGATGGCGGTGGTGATTTCGCCGATGTTCCTGGTGCTCAAAAAACGCCAGCATTTTCTCACCCTGGGCTATCAGGATGAGGAAGGCCGCCAGCAGGCGCTGGTGTTCAAAGTCGACAAGTCGGACATCCGAACCGTGCTCGTGTCTCTGGAGGCGAGAACCGGGCTCAAGGTCCAGTATCAGGACGAGGACGCGCGAAGGGCGGGCAAAGGCTAATGATGATCGCGTCGCTTCTGACGGCGGTTCTCGCCTGCGTGGAACCCGCCGAAAAGCTGCACCAGGTGAAGCGCGTCTACGTCGACCAGATGACCGGCCGGAACGTTGCGATGCAGATGCGGGACCTCATCATTGCCAGCCTGCAGTCGTCCAAGTTGTTCATCGTCACCGAGGATGAGGCGCGCGCGGACGCGTTCCTTCGCGGGGCTGCCGAAGAAGACATCTATAACGAATTCCACCAGATCGACGAGGGCATTTCCGGCAGCGTTCGGGCCTCGCGAGGCCGGGGTTCCACGCGCACGGGGCGCGACATCGATTCCGGCGGCCTCAGCGTCAGCGACCGGGAATCGAGCCGCATCCAGGAACGCAAGCACGACGCGATGGCCACCGTTCGCCTGGTGTCGAAGAACGGGGATGTGTTGTGGTCCACCACCCAGGAGTCTTCGGGAGGCAAGTTCCGGGGCGCCACGGCTGACGTAGCGGCTAAGGTGGTGCGCCAGTTGTCGATCGACGTGGAAAAGTCGCGCCGCGCGGCGCCATAAGGGCGTTCGTAAAGTTTGTCTCCACACAAGCCGGGCGGCACGCGTCTATAGTGGAAGAAGAGAAGACGACCATGACGACGCATCGCCGCCCTATTTCCCGCCGCAAAGGTTTTTCGCTCATCGAACTGCTGATCGTAATCGCGATCATCCTCATCATCGCGGCGGTGGCGGTTCCGAAGTTCAACCAGCAGCGCATGCTGGCGAACGAATCCGCGGTGCTGCGCGAAATGGAGACGTTCTACAGCGCGCAAACCCAGTATTATTCGCAATTTGGCAAGTACGCGACGACGCTTGCCGAACTTGGCCCGCCCACCAGCGGCGCGGCCGGGCCCAGCGGCGCGGACCTGATCCCCAAAGTGCTGACCGAAGGCTCGCATAACGGCTACAAGTACACACTCACTGGTTCGCCCAGCGCGTTTGCGATTTCGGCGGTCCCGGAAGCGTTCGGCAACACCGGACGCCGTACCTTCTACATGGATCAGACCAAAACCGTCCATCAGAACTGGTCCGCCGAACCGGCCACCGCGCAAAGCCCCGAACTGCGTTAACGAATCGCCCGTTTCCGCATCGCCGCCGGGGCGGTGGTTGCGTCGTTTTCCCTCGTGAACCGTTGCCGCAAGGTTTCCGCCGGCGCTTCCTTCCGCACCACAAGGTGTGACGCTCCCTCCGGACTCGACATGCCGCCAATGGTCAAGCGGATTGGCTGGTTGCCGTCCGGAAGCGCTTCGGGCACAATGAACCGCACCTGATAAATCCCAACATTCTGCGGGATACCCGGCGTCAACGCCTCACCCGGCAGTTCCGCGGTCGTCCCGGCATACAGCACCGCGTCCGACGGGATGTCGATGTCGCCGACCTTGAGCGACACGCTACCACCCGGCAGCAACGCGTTCTCCGCAACCACCCGACCAGGCTCGATCATCGGTTCCGTCGCGCCCAACCC
>JAFDVT010000689.1 GCA_018268875.1 Acidobacteriota bacterium | reverse complement strand
CCGCCAATGTGGTCGTCATGCGCGTGCGTGCTCACCATCACGTCCACATGATCGATGCCGCGTTGCCACAGGTACGGCGACACGACGTCCTCGCCAATGTCCATCCTTGCTTTGCGGCCGGTGAAACTGGCGATGCCGCCGCCGTCCACCAGCATTCGCGAACCATCGGGAAACAGCGCCAGAATGCTGTCGCCCTGGCCCACATCGAGCATGTCGATTTCAAACAGCCCCGGCTGGACCTTCGCGGGTATTTGCAGCAGCGGGAACGCGACCGTCGCGCAGATGGCCGCCGAAAGTGCCGCCCAGCGCCACGGCGTTGACGTACGCCGCATTAGCCACGCGGCCGCCAACAGCGTCAACGTCACCGCCGCCAGAATCCACACCGGACGATCCGGAATGCGCTGGTCGAACTGCGATTCGAAGAACTGCGCGTGCCATCCGGCGGCCGCCGCGGACATGCGCAAACACCATGCCGCCAACTGCGCGGGCAATTGCCAGTTCGTCGCCACCGCGAACAACCCCGCGGGCACCGTCACCGACATCAGCGGGATCACCGCCAGGTTCGCCGCGAACCCGGACCAGGTTGCGCGATGAAAGTACACCGCCATCGGAATCGTCAACGCCACCTGGATCAGAAACGACACCGTCAGCAGTTCCCAAACCGTGAACAATCCACGCACGAACATCCCTATGGCCGGCAGTGCGATCCGCTTCGGCACGAAGAACGCCAGTGTTTCGGCAAGCAGCCGGAGTTCCACGCGGAACTGCGCGGCCGCCGGTGGAAGCCGGAAGTCGCGACCTTGTTTGTCCAGCTTGCGCAACGCATCGCTATACGGGCCCGAGGTTTGTTCCAGCCACGGTTCCGCTAACGCGCCCAGCGCGAACATCGCCGCAAACGACAGTTGGAAGCTCGCTTCCAGCAACTGCGTCGGGTCCCACAACAGGTACAGGATTGCTACCGCGGCCAGCGCGTTCAACAGTCGTACCTTGCGGAACAGCCATTGCCCCAGCAGGTACAGCGATAGCGCTCCCGCGGCGCGCACCACCGGCGCAGCCCACCCGCAAAGGGCCGTGTACAGCCATCCGATCGCCAACCCCAGCAGGAGCCGCGACAATGGCCGCGCGGAAGACAGCCGGAACCCCAGCGCCATCAGGAACACCAGCGACGTAAAGTGCATCCCCGACACCACCAGCGCATGGTACGTACCCGTGCGTTTGAAGTCGTCCACCCACGCCCGTTCTACGCCCGTCGTCTCGCCGATCAGGATCGCCGCCATCATTGCCGTGGCGTACCGGTCGCCGCCGTACAAGGTCTCGATGCGTTCCTCAATCGCGCCGCGAAGCCGGAAGATGGCCGCCTGCACCGCGTTGCCGCAGCTGCCGCGATGCTGGATCTTCGTATCCACGCGCGCCGAGGCATTCCAGAAAATCCCGCGCCGCGCCTGATAGCTTTCGTAATCGAACGCGCCGGGATTGCGAAAATTTCGAATCGCGCTCAGCCGCGCTTCGAGCTCGATGCGTTCGCCATAGCGAATAACGGGCGGCGCGTCGCCTTCGCGGAGGTACAGCGATACTCGCGCGATGGCTCCAGGCTCGAGCTCCAGCAGGAACACCGTGCGGTCACCCGGCGAATGCAACACCGGCGGGTCCACCACGCAGCCTTCCACCAGCAGGATCTCGCGAGCCTCGGCGGGAATGACAGGCTTCGGTTCGCCCGTAACCTGCCCATGACGCGCCGCCCCGAGGGAAACCAACAAAAATACCGCCACGGCCAGCGCCAGTCGTGGCGCCTTCCACAATGCAAGCAACAGCAAAACCCCAAAGCCGGCCGCCGCGACGTACATCGTGAACACCGGCAAGGGGAACCAAAAATCGAAGAGGACGCCGGCTGCCAGGGCAAAGGCGGGCAAAAGCAGGGGATCGCGCGGCAGCAGCAACATTCCAAAAAAGAATAGTGGCCGATGGAGCGTAATCCTCTCAAACTTCTTACAATAGGGCAGACATGCGCCGTATTGTGCTTTTCGCCGGTTCGCTACTCCTGGCCTCGGCCCCAACCTACCGGCAATCGATTGAGGAATGGCGCAAAACGCGCGAAGCGACCCTCAAAAGCGACACCGGATGGCTCACCGTCGCCGGGTTGTACTGGCTGAATGAAGGCGCCAATAAAGCCGGCAAGGCGGACACCGATCCCGTGCAGTTGCCGGAGACGTTCCCTTACGCGAACTTCGGCGTCTTTGAACGCAAGGGCAACACCATCACCTTTCGTCCCGCGGCGTCGAATTTGAAAACCACCTGGAACGGCAAGCCGGTCACCGGTCCCGTGCAAATGAAATACGACAGCACGAACCCCGACCTGCTGGTGACCGGGGACTTCACCATGTTCGTCATCAAGCGCAACGATCGCTACGCCATTCGCATGCGCGACAAGAACAGCAAGATGCGGCGCGAATTCACAGGCCTCCACTGGTATCCGGTCAAAGAGGAGTACCGGATCGAAGCGAAATGGGTGCCGTACAGTCCGGTGAAAAAAATCCCGGTTCCCACCATCCTGAATCAGCCGGAAGAGATGGAAAGCCCCGGCCGCGCGGAATTTGTGTGGAAAGGCAAGAAGTACTCCGTGGAACCCGTCCTCGAAGACGGCGCGTACTTCTACATCTTCAAGGACCTCACCGCCGGCAAGGAAACCTATCCCGCCGGGCGTTTTTTCTATTCCGACAAGCCCGAAAACGGCAAGGTGATCCTGGACTTCAACAAAGCCTACACGCCCCCGTGCGCCTTTACGCCTTACGCCACCTGTCCGCTGCCTCCCAAGCAGAACCGCTTCCCGTTCCGCGTCGAGGCCGGCGAACTCAACTATGGCAAGCACTAAGCGCGCCGTCCTGGTTCGCGACCTCCCGTGGCCGGATTACGGGCCTCCCGGCGAATACGTCCCCGCCGCCAGCGCCGCCGAACTCGAAGCGAACCTCGAACGCCTGCGCGCCGCCATGCGCGACCGAGGGCTCACGCACGCGCTCGTCTACGGCGACCGCGAACACTTCGGCAACCTTCATTACCTCACCGGTTTCGATCCTCGTTTTGAAGAAGCACTGCTGGTTCTCAAAGCCGGCGATGACAACACGCCGTTGATCCTGGTCGGCAACGAATGCCAGGCGTACCTCGCCATCTCGCCGCTCCGTCTGCGCGTCGAACGGTACCAGTATTTTTCGCTTCTGGACCAGCCTCGCGAGGCCTCGCGCCCGTTGCAGGACATCCTACGCGGCGAAGGCATCGACAACTCGTCGAAGGTCGGCTGCATCGGCTGGAAGTACTATGCCGAGCCGTCGCAAATCGACCTGCCCGCCTACATCGTGGACGCCATCGGCGGCACGTCGAAGATCAACGCCACGGACCTGTTGATGCACCCCGGCTACGGACTGCGAACTCGCGCAAACGCCCGTGAAATCGCGTTTTCCGAGTACACCAACGGCCTCGCGGCCACTGGCATGGCGAACCTTCTCCGCGCCACGCAGGTAGGCGCGAGCGAGTTCGATTTGCTGTCCAAAGCCGGCTACAACGGTCT
The DNA here is from genome assembly GCA_018268875.1 of Acidobacteriota bacterium. Taxonomy (GTDB): domain Bacteria; phylum Acidobacteriota; class Terriglobia; order Bryobacterales; family Bryobacteraceae; genus F-183. The sequence continues at coordinate 2,942 of JAFDVT010000689.1, read as the reverse complement.
GCCGCAAAGCTGTTATTGGGGCCTCAAGACCGGTCCCAAACGCGTCAGTCTTTCGAGTCCCCGCGGCCTTACCGTCGAACACGGCTACCCGATCTCCGCGAACATCGCCTACTGGAGCGCCAACTGTTGCCGCGCGGGTTGGAGCGTCGCGTCTGAAACCGAACTGCCATCCAACGTCAGCGGCTATGTGACAGATTTCGCCGCACCCTATGTGGAAGCCTGCGGCGCGTGGCTCGAAGCGCTTGCGCCTGGCGCCGGCGGCAACATGCTGCATCAGATCGTCGCCGATCGTCTGCCTTTTGAATCCTTCGGCGTTTACCTCAACGCCGGACATTTGATCCACAACGAAGAATGGCTGAGCAGCCCGGTTTACGCGGGTTCGAGCCTCGCTCTGCGGTCCGGAATGCTGCTGCAATCGGACATTATTCCGGGATCGAAAACATACGGTTCGTCGATGCGCATGGAAGACACCTACGCGGTGGCCGATGAGGCCCTTCTCGCGGGCATCGAAGCGGAGTATCCTGATTGTTACAAGCGCTCGAACTCGCGCCGGGAGTTCCTGCGGGACGTGCTGGGAATTGAACTTCAGCGCGGCATCCTACCCTTGTCCAATTTGGCCGGCCTCGTGACGCCCTTCTGGCTGCGTCCCGAGACTTCCTTTGCCCTCGTCCGCTGAACGTGTCCTGTGTTAGCAGGATAACCCGTGTTAATCTAAAGGCTTACCCATGCGAACTTTGGATCTCATTCAGCGGAAGAGAGACGGCGAAGAGTTGTCCGCCGAGGAAATTTCGTTCCTCGTGGAAGGCTATACGCAGGACACAATCCCCGATTATCAGATGGCGTCTTTCCTGATGGCCGTCTACTTTGCCGGAATGAGCGACCGCGAAGTGAGCACGCTGACCGACATCATGATCGCCTCCGGCCAGCGCGTGGATCTTTCCGATCTGCCTGGCATCAAGGTGGACAAACATTCCACCGGCGGTGTCGGCGATAAAACCAGCCTGGTAGCCGCTCCCATCGCCGCTTCGGCCGGCGTAACCATCCCGATGATTTCGGGCCGCGGCCTCGGACACACCGGCGGCACGCTCGACAAACTGGAATCGATCCCCGGCTTCCGCACCAACCTCACCATCGAAGAATTCAAAGCGCAGGTTGCCAAGCTCGGTCTTGCCTTTATCGGTCAGACGCCGGAAATCGCGCCCGCGGACGGCAAGTTGTATGCCCTTCGTGATGCCACCGCCACCGTCGAATCCATCCCGCTCATCGCCTCGTCGATCATGTCCAAAAAGGTCGCCGTGGGCTTGGACGCTCTGGTGCTCGATGTCAAGGTCGGCTCCGGCGCGTTCATGAAGCGCCAGGTGGACGCCCGCCGTCTCGCGCAGATGATGGTCGGCATCGGACGCCGCCTCGACAAGCGCGTCACCGCGCTCATCACCGACATGAGCCAGCCGCTCGGCTATGCCGTCGGCAACGCTCTCGAAGTGATGGAAGTCTCGCAGACTCTGCAGAATGCCGGTCCCACCGATTTAACCCGTCTTTCCCTCGAACTCGCCGCCCGCATGATCTTCCTCGCCAAGGTCGCCAAGACCATCGAAGAAGCTCGCGAACTGGCGCAGAAGCAGTTGCTCAACGGCGGCGGCTATCACAAGTTCAAGCAGGTCATCCAGGCGCAGGGCGGCAACCCGCAGGTTCTCGACCGGTTCGAACTGCTGCCGAACGCCACTGGCGTACGCGAAATCTCGTCGCCCCGTGGTGGTTACGTCAGCGCGATCGACGCCCAGTACATCGGCGGCGCCTGCACCTTGATCGGTGCCGGCCGCGATACGAAGGAAGCCTCCATCGATCCCGCCGTCGGCGTGATCCTGGAAGTGAAGGTCGGCCAGAAGGTGGAATCGGGCGGCGTTCTCTGCCGCATCTACCACACCCGCGAAGACCATCTCGACGAAGCTGCCGAAATGATCGAAGACGCTTTCCGCATTTCGGCCACCGCTCCCGAAGAACGCGACATTATTCTCGAAGTCGTCGGCTAAACTTCGCGCCGCTACTGTTAGACTCTCCTAGATGGACCGCTTCACCGGCCTTTTAGGACTCATCGTTATCCTTGCCAGCGCGTGGCTGTTCTCGTCGAACCGCCGCGCCATTCAGCCCCGCATTTTGTTGTGGGGCTTGGGCCTGCAGTTCGTCTTCGCCTTCCTTGTCCTGCGCACCGACGCGGGGTTCCTGTTCCAGGCCGCCAGCGGCGCCGTCAACCACCTGATCGAATACGCGTTTGAAGGGTCCAAGTTCGTCTTCGGCGAAAAATTGGGAGTCAAGACGGACCAGTTCGGCGTCATCTTCGCCTTCCAGGTCCTGCCCATCGTCATCTTCATCGCGTCCCTGTTTTCGATCCTGTACTACTTCGGCGTCATGCAGATTTTCGTGCGGGCCATGGCCGTCGTGATGCAACGGGTGATGGGTACCTCGGGAGCCGAATCCACCAACGTCGCGGCCTCCATCTTCATGGGCCAGACGGAAGCGCCGCTCACCATCAAGCCGTTCCTCGAACGCCTCACGCAGTCCGAACTCTTCACCATCATGACCTCCGGCATGGCCCACGTCTCCGGAGCCGTCATGGCCGCCTACGTCATCATCGCCGGCGTCGAGATCCGCCACTTGCTGACCGCCGTCATCATGACCGCGCCCGCCACCATCCTGCTCGCCAAGATGTTCATGCCCGAAACCGAAACGCCGGAAACCCTGGGCAGCGTCAAGGTCGAGGTCGAAAAGCCCGGCGTGAATGTTATCGACGCGGCCGCCCGCGGCGCTGGCGACGGTCTCCAACTCGCCCTCAACATCGGCGCTATGCTCATTGCGTTCTTGGGCCTCATCGCACTGGTGAACGGCATCCTCGGCTGGATCCACGGCATCCCCGGCCTGGGCTGGATCCCCGGTTCGATGCAGTT
>JAFDVT010000688.1 GCA_018268875.1 Acidobacteriota bacterium | reverse complement strand
GATGTTAACGCGGTTCAGTCAGATTGGCCTGCCGCCTGCGACCGCATGTACAAGCACGCCCGTCGCCGGATCAAAGAGATCGACCGTGTTGCACGCATTCATCGCGACCCTTTCGAGCCCATCCTGCCGGTGCTCGAAGCGCCAAGTCCGGTCGGCGAGTACCGCAAGATCACCGAAGAAATCCTGCGGCGGATGCCAGACGAACGGCACAACGCCCGTGCGGCGGCAGAAGCCGTCCGTGCTTTCCTGATGCTGCGTATCGGTCTTCACACGGGGCTGCGGCAGAAGAATTTGCGCGAACTAATGCTGTGCCGGCCAGGGACCTTGCCGACATCGGAGCGCAAACTGGAGGACCTGAAACGGGGCGAATTGCGTTGGAGCAGCCGCGACCAGGGTTGGGAAATCCTGATCCCGTCGGTGGCATTCAAGAACGCCAACTCGTCGTTCTTCGGCTCAAAACCATTTCGCCTGATCCTTCCGGACCTCGGGCGACTTTACGAACTGATCGAAGCCTGGATCGAGCGCCATCGCGCTCGGCTTATCGGCGATGCGGCTGACCCGGGTACCTTCTTCGTCAAGACGGCGAAGATGACCAGCACCAATGCGGCCTACTGCCAGAACACGTTCTATGAGGCGTGGCGCACAGCGATACAGCGCTACGGCATCTATAACCCATGGACCAAGCGCGGCGCGATTGAAGGCCTGTTGCCGCACGGGCCGCACACACAATGTGCGGGACGTTCTGGCCACCCATATCCTGAAGCGCACCGGGTCCTACGAACAAGCGAGCTACGCCATTCAGGACACCCCGGATATGGTCGCGCAGCACTACGGTCGGTTCTTGCCGCAGGACAAATCCGAGATCGCGGCACGGATCCTGAACCAGGTCTGGGAAGCGGCCTAGCCAGCTTCATCATAAGGCGAGGATGAGACCCCGATTCCAGAACCGGGGCCTCATCAGTTGTCTTGGAGTTTGTCCGACCCGCCGGATGAAAAAGCTGCTCGACCGAGACTGCCCGAAGTGTTGGCGGTCCGACGCTCCGGCGCTACTGGTCTTTGTTCCTTCCTTCGACGATGCCGTGACTGCGATAGGCATCAAGCATCATGCGGGTATAGTCGGCCGTGCTCTGGGTCACTGTGGCCAAACCGGGCCACGCGAACAGCGGATCCGACCACATAACTTCCAACTCCAGTTCGATCCCGAGCACTGCAGCCACGTCGATCGCGGCTGGCGGCTCCTTTTCTTCGGGCCAGTAGTGATCCTCGAAGGAAATAACGACGTCGAGATCGTCATCCACCCAGATTTCGGCAAGACCCGCGCCCATGCGCTCACTGGCATTGGTCGCATCCTCGAACAGGGCTGCCCGGATCAAATGGGTCACCTGGTCCTTGCTGAGATCAAGTCTTGGCCGCGGATCGACGACGGAGACGATAGGTTCCACCTCTTGCCCTTCGGCGCGAGCTTGGACCGGCACTGGCTTTTCCTCGTTCGGTCCCAACCAGAACGCTTCTGGAAAAATGTTGATTGGGGATGCGCCGCAACCCGGGCAATGCCAATGGCTTCCAGCGATCTGTCTTCCGGTGATTTCGGCATCGCAATGGAGGCAGTACCAGAGGTTCGCTTCCTCCATCTCCAGGAACGGGTGGCGCACCTTTCCTTCCGCATCTGGCTTCGTGGCGCGACGCGGCCAATCGGCAAATCGTCGCGCCTTGACGCTCTGCATCAATTCCTTGGCAATCCCGATGGCTTCTTCGCGCAGCATTCGATCGTTCATCGGGCTGTTCTGGGAATGCTTGATGTCGATCTCGACCCGAGGGGCGGTCGAAGGGTTTTCTGGTAGGACGATCCGCCAACCATCACCTTCCATGTGGACGTCACCAAACATTGTTTTCAGCGCGTATGGATGCCCCCGGACTTCTCCTCGAGTGACGGCATCGGGGCCCCCGAAGATATGGTCGAAGGTCGAACCTTCGTAGGAAGTGATCCGTTCCACGAAGGCCTTGATCGTGGCAACTTGTGCTTCGGAGGGTACCCACTCTCCTTTCGCGCTGCCTGTCAAAGCATTCCAATGAGCAAAGCCCATTCGATTGGCAACAAGGTCGAGCGCTATGTGTTGTGGTTGACCGGTCGCCCTGGCGTAACGCTTCGCCAGCAGCTTCAGCGTCTTAAGCTTATCGTTCTGTGTCATGATCCATGTCCAAGCCGGATCTGACTAGGTGCCCGCTGCTAATCAGACCCGCCGATGGCATGAGGTCTGTTTTTGAGATCAAATTCGCTGCAAAGCTTCGCGTGGCGGGCACACCGGCCTGCGAGAACGGCCACCCTGAACCTCTGCCATTTTTGGGTGCAGGTCAACACCGATGCGTTCCGGGCGAGGAACGCTTCCCATTCGGCGCGCTTTCCCTGAGAGAGTCCGAGTTTGGCCGGTTTTCCGGCGACGGGTTGAGGGCTGGGAGAGTGGTTCCTGGCGCCCGTCGCGGGAGATAGCCGATGGGCGTTGTAGAAGTTCTGGATCCAGTCGCACCGGCGCGGGCGGGTG
>JAFDVT010000687.1 GCA_018268875.1 Acidobacteriota bacterium | reverse complement strand
TCCGAAAAATTCTTGTTGCGAAGCCAGTTGGAAGGCGGTTGCGCGCCGCCCGCGGGACCAAAGCCCTGGTTGCCGTCGTGCGAATAGCGCAGGAACCCGGTGTGCTTGTCGTTGAACCGGAAGTCGAACCGGTTGCTAAACAAATGCGCGCGATACGGGCTGGTGTAGGTGCCGCGCAGCCCGGCGAGGCTCGCCAGATTCGGACTCACCGAATACGCTTGCACCTGGTTCATGTATTCGTAGTTGGTAAAGAAGAACAGCCGGTTCTTGATGATGGGGCCGCCCACCCAGGCGCCCGGGTTCCGGCGTACAAAGAACGGATTCTGACCTTCGGGAATCAGCGGATCGCGCCGGATGCCCGGATAGGCCGACATGTGATGGTCGCGGAAGAAGAAGTACGCCGACCCGTGGAAGTCATTCGACCCGCTCCGCGTCACCACGTTCACCGAACCGACGCTCGTGATGCCGGTGGACAAGTCGAAGTTCGACGAAGCCAGTTGGAATTCCTGCACCACTTCCTGCGAGAAGTTCATGCTGGTGTTGCCGTCGACGGCATTGCGGATGTTGCCGCCGTCCACCATCAGGTTGGTCTTGCCGGAAGATCCGCCCAGCACCGACACGCTGAACAGCGAATTGTATTGCGATGTCGAACCCGTTCCCACCGTGACGCCCGGTTCCAGGAACGCGAGGTTCAGGAACGAGCGTCCGTTCAACGGCAGTTCCTGGATCTTCTCCCTCGTGATCACGCCCTCAATCGCGTGGCTTTCGTAGTTCACCTGGGCGGAGGCCGCCTCCACCTGCACCACGTCCTTGGTGGCGCCAACCTGCATCTGTAGGTCCACCGTGGTGGTTCCGCCGGTCTCGACCGTGGCTTCGCGAACCAGTGTTCGGAACCCCGGCGCGGCCACCTTCACTTCGTAAACGCCCGCCGGCAGCAACGGCGCGCTGAACTGGCCGTCCGAGCCGGAATTCACCGTTCGTACGGCTGACGTTCCCTTATTGGTGACGCTTACTTCGACACTCGGCACCACCGCTCCCGAAGGATCGGTAATCGTTCCGGTGATACTTCCTGTCGGCACCTGGGCCCACGCTGCCAACGCCCAAACTCCGGCGAGCAACGAACAAAGTTGCAGTTTGCGGGTCATATTCCTCATTCAGACGACTGACGACAAAACAGAATGAGTATGTCGTCACCCTGGAAAAGTGTCAAGCACCTTATTCTGGAATGATCTATGTATTATTAATTAACGCTGCTAATTGTTTGCGATCGCGGCCAACTGTAGTTCGCGAAGTTCCACTGCGCCTTTTCGCCCAAGTGAAATCAGTTCCACAAGCTGCGCGTCGTCAAACGCATTCCGCTCCGCCGTGGATTGCAGTTCGATGAACCGTCCGTCCTCGCGGATCACCAGGTTCATGTCCACTTCGGCGCGCGAATCTTCCTCGTAACAGAGGTCCAGTACGGCCACACCGTTGACGATGCCGACGCTGGTGGCCGCCACCGAACCCACGATCGGCCACTTCTTGAATTTCCCGAACGGGCGGAATTTTTCGAGCGCCAGAGCCAGCGCCACGTACGCTCCGGTGATGGCCGCCGTGCGCGTACCGCCGTCCGCCTGCAGCACGTCGCAGTCCACCGTCACCGTACGTTCGCCCAGGGCTTCAAAATCCATCACCGCGCGCAGCGACCGTCCGATGAGCCTCTGAATCTCCATGGTGCGGCCGCTTTGCCGCCCCTTGGTCACCTCTCGGGGAGTGCGCGTTACGGTAGCCCGCGGCAGCATCGAATATTCCGCGGTCACCCAGCCTTTGCCGCTGTTGCGCAGAAACGGCGGAACCGTGTCTTCGACGGTAGCGGCGCAAAGCACCCGCGTGTTGCCGACGCTGATCAGCGCGGAACCTTCGGCCGTGGCCAGATAATTGGTCTCGATGCGGACCGGCCGCATTTCGGAAGCTTGTCTTTGATCGGGTCTCATTCTGCTGACTCTAGTTGCTGGCCGACTTCAGACTTGCGAAAAACAGAAGCGACACCAAAATCATGCCGCCGATGACGATAATGGCGCACGGTAATGCGCCACGGATGTCGGCGGCTTTGGTTGCGGTTGCGGGACTGACGGATCTGCCGGACTTTCTGCCGGCAAGCTTGGGCTTGGCCATGAACGTTGTTGATTACTGGAAGGATCTCGCCCCACCGAAGACGGCGAACTCGATCCCTCCTACGATAGCGCGTCCGGGCATCGCCACTCCGGGGATCTCCTGGTACACCGCGCCGTTCAGATTCGTGAACTGCAGGAACGGGCGAATCCGCTTCGCGTTGCGCGCCACATAGAGGTCCCACACGGCGTACGGCTCACGCTGCAGGCGTTCGAGCGCGCCGACGCGGGTACGCGCCAGCAAGCCGTAGGGCAGGGAGGTGGAGGTCCACGAAAAGATGCCGGAATGTACCGGATAGTTGAACGCGTACTTCGACTGCACGCCCGACAGCGCCGATTGCGCCCCGTGCAGCCCCGTGTAGGCAAACTCCAGCGTCTGCCCGTGCGTACGCGTTTGCGCCGAAAGTTCCACGCCGGTGAACTGTAGACGCTGTATATTCAGCGCCCGCCAGATGTCCGCCGGGGACGAACGTACATAGTCGATGCCGTCCTTTTCCCGCCGCTGGAACAGGGTCGCAGAAGCCCGCCAGTTGCGGCCATTGTTCCAGTCGAGCCCGCCTTCGTAACTCCACGCCGACTCCGGCCGCAGGAACGGGCTGCCCAGGTTCGCCGGATCGTGATAGTACAGATCGGTGTACGTCGGAACGCGGAACGCCCGGCTCACCGACGCGCGAACCTTCCACTGCGGCGCGATCCAGAAGCCTCCGCTGATCGAGGGGCTGAACGTACCCGGAAAGCCGCGGTACACCTCCTCGCGCAACGCCGCCGTGAACGAGAACCGTTTGAGGGCGCGCATGTCGAACGCCGCGTAGCCTGCGCCGCGTGCCCGTGAATGCTGCCCGAGGTTCGTGCTGGTTACG
>JAFDVT010000686.1 GCA_018268875.1 Acidobacteriota bacterium | reverse complement strand
TTCCATCGGCGGAAGATCCCGGCGGCCGAGCGTCACGACCATGGCATGAGTACCGGACGCGACGCCGTCCGGCATTTGGAACCGGATTTCGTAGCGGCGCAACATGCCGTCGACGCAGCGGTTTTCGTAACCCCAAGCGGGCATCCCGTCGATTTTGGCCGAAAAATGATCGGGGTCGTTCAGTTCTTCGACGAGCGCCGAAATCGAGCCGTCAGCATGCTGGGTAACCGAAACGAGCCTCGGCACCACTGGCGGCGGCGGTACGACGCGCAGAGTCCCCGGCTTGCCCATGCGTTCGCCCATCCAGAACGCCTCGACGGGCAGTAGTCCGGTCTGTTCGAGTTCGGGCATCTGGGCGACGATTTGACGGATGTCACGGGCATCGGCGGGACTGATCGACTGCACCCCGGCGCAAGCTCCACCCAGGCGGATTTCGAGGTCGAAAATGTCCACTTCGTTCGGCAATCCCTGCACCCATACGGCGATGGACGCAAAGCGGCCGCGCGACGGAGCCACCGGCAACGTACGAACCGCGTTGGTGACCTTGCGAACCTCGATCGCGGTGATGCCGGCGAGCACGCCCAACTGTTCGCGCCAGTTCATTTCGCGGCGGCGCCACAGCAGCCCCGAAGCGCCCACCGGACCCGGGCCCGTATGCACCAGCGCCTGCAACTGCCAGCGCCGCGTGAGGTCCACCAGTTCCTGCGGAGCGAGGTAATGCGCCCCGATCTTCATCAGGAATAGCCCGCCCGGGGCCAACATGCGCGAGCCTTCGCGAATGCAGCTTACCAGCCACTCCCGGTCATATTCCACAAAGTTGGCGCGGCCGGCGTCGAGGATCAGGTCCACGCGGTCCAGCGAGCCGTCCGCAAACGCCGACAGGTCCAGCCGTCCGCCGGCGCGAACCTTGTTCAGGTCCACACTGTTATCGGTATTGCGCGCGTTTGGCGCGACCCGTAAGACGCGGGTTTTCGAAGGGGCTTGGGCCGAATACAGCGCGGCCAGATGTTCGATGGGTGCCAGATGGGGGTTCGGCTGCAGCATGGGGTCGATCAGCGGCTACTCTTTTAAAAATCGGCCCGGGAATGGAAAATCTGTAGTCGTTTGGGTGTAGTTTTAGCCGAAAACGGCCGAATGTCTGCCTGGAGATATAGCATGTCCATTGAGCTTCGTGACATTACCTACGGTCCTTTGAAAGGCGTGAACGCCTGGGCACCGAAGGGGGCGATCATCGGCGTCGTAGGGGAAAAGGGCTCTGGCACGTCGGACCTGCTGCGTCTGATGGCGGGCATCGCGCAACCGGACGCTGGCGAAGTGGTTGGCCCAGGCAATCGCAGGTTTGTCGGCGAGGCGGAACCGGTGAGCCCCGCGCCTGTGGACCTTTTGGCCATCGACCATGCGCTCGGCAAGTACGACGCGCTGATCCGCGCGCGAACATTTGTGGGTCTCGAGCGGCTTCGCAAATCCGGCGCGACCGTCGTGATCACCAGCAATGAGGAAGACATGCTGGAACGCATCTGCGACGAAATCTGGTGGGTGCACGACGGCGGCGTGGCAGCCAAGGGCGACCCTCGCGACACGTTGCGCAAGTACCGCGCGCATATCGCCGCCAAGTTCCAGTCCTGGAGCGAGAGCCTGCGCACCAAGATCGAACCGGTGGACCGCCGTGGCGATCAAAAAGCCCAGGTCAAACAGTTGCAACTGCTGAATGCCAACGGCAAGCCGACTCTCGTGTGGCGAAGTGGTGAGGACGTGGGGATTTCGATCACGGTAAGCTACGCCTCGGCGGTGGAACAGCCGGTGGTGGGCATCCTGATCCGCACGCGCATCGGTTTTGAGGCGTACGGCACCACAACGGCCCTGGAAGGCGCCAAGCTGGCTCCGGTAGCGGCCGGCGGCGAACAGCGCGTGCTGTTCCAGTTCCGCTGCGACCTTTGCCCCGGCGACTATACGATGACGGTTACTTCTCAGGACACAGACGGCGTCATGCACGACTGGGTGGAGGACGCGCTGTCCTTCGTGGTCGCCGACGACCGGAAGACGCCCGGCGTGGTCAACCTGCGTGCCAAAGTTGTCATCGACGACGTCAAACCCGAATAAACAGCCGCCTGCGGTATAGCCACAGGGCGAACAGGAAGTTCACCAGCACGAACGCGATCGCGTAGGCGAGCGACGCATTTTCGGGCACAGCGGCGAACGGCGCGAACCAATGTTCGTAGATCCACACGCGCAAGGTCTGCCCGCCGCCCATCGGGATCTTGGACAGGATGATGTCCCCGAACTCCGAAAACAGGTAGACGGCAATGGCGTTCATGCCGAAGATCACGAACGGCAGCATCAGCCGGTGGTACTTTTGCACGTCCGCCAGCCAGTAAAACAGCGCGAACAGCCCGAAATCCAGCCCCGCCATGAACAGCGCGAACGTACTGGTCCAGATGCTTTTGTTGATGGGCAGCCACGGGTCGCCCAGTTGACCCAGGCCGATCAGCATCAGTCCAAGAGGCACCAGCCACAGCATCTTGCGAGCCTTGATGATATGCCCGGCGAGCAATCCGAGCAGGCAACTGGAAATCGCCGGCAGCGTACTCACGATGCCTTCCGGGTCCCAGGTCTTCGTATTGCGGTAGTTGTGCGTCCCGAGAACCCAGCGGTCAATCTTGTGCGCGAAGTTCCCTTCGATGTCCAGCCGTCCGTCGCCGCCGAAATGCATGAGCGCCCAATAGCCCAGCAGAAACGCCGCTGTCCACGCGATCTGCCCTCGGATGCCATTCGTCAGAAAGATCGCCGCGGCCACCGCGTAACAGATCGCGATGCGCTGTAGAACGCCGAGGATACGGAAGGTGCCAGGGTCGGGCACGGGGAACGAATACAGCACCACGCCCAGCACGAACAGAATCGCCGAACGTTTCAGCACCTGCTTGTAGATCGCCCACTTGTCCTCGCCCTTTTCGAGCTTGCGGCCGAGCGACAGCGCGATGGTCACCCCGGTAATCCAGACAAACGACGGAAAGACCACGTCGGTCGGAGTCCAGCCGTGCCAATGCGCATGGCGTAGCGGCGCGTACACGTGTTCGCCGGTGCCTGGCGTGTTCACCAGGATCATGAAGGCGATCACCGCGCCGCGAAAAGCGTCGAGCGACGTGAGTCTTTCCATGGGTTTTTAGGGCAGCTTTTCGAGGTCGCCGGGTTCGCCGAATTTGGCTCCCTTGACGTTGGGATCGATGCTCTTCAACAGGCCGGTGAGCACCGCGCCGGCGCCCACTTCCACGCATTGCGTCACGCCCTGAGAGGCGAGGTAGCGCACCGATTCGGTCCAGCGCACCGGGTTCGGAACTTGTTGGAACAGTCCTTCGCGAGCCTCCGCGCCGGTGGCGATTTCGCGAGCCTGCCAGTTGTTGACGAGCGGCGTCGCAAGGTCGGCGAACGTCGCGGCGTCCAGGTCGACTTTCAGCCGTTGCTGTGCGGGTTGCATCAACGCGCAGTGGAACGGCGCGCTCACCGGCAGCAGAATCGCACGCTTGGCTCCGGCGGCCTTGGCCAGTTCACAGGCACGATTGACGGCCCCGGCATGTCCGGCGATCACAATCTGGTCCGGCGAATTCAG
>JAFDVT010000685.1 GCA_018268875.1 Acidobacteriota bacterium | reverse complement strand
TCGTCACCGACGTTAACTCCATGTGCTTCGGCGCGCGAACCACAAAGCTCACGCCGCAGTAGCATCCCTTGCGTTCGCCGTTGCCCGGCCGCACGGCGCGAACCCGCAGGAGCGGGCCTTCCTGCACTCCTTCAATCTTCAATTCCGCCAGCGTCGACGCATCCTTCGCGGACTTCGTCCCGGTTACCTCGACGGTGTTTCCATCCACGCCAATCAGCTCAATGCCGCCGTTGAAACTGCTCAGGTCCAGCTTGGCGCCGCTGGCCGGAACGTTGTAGCTGTAGCGGAAATTGTCTTTGAACCGGTCGTCCGCTACGGCGGTCAACGCGAACACGGCGGCCGCGGCGGCAAGAACTCGCGCGGAGGAGATGGAAGAGGAACGCATAACAACTGGAACTACCGCGAGCCCGCGATAAAGTTACTTCACAACCACAAGAACGCGTGTTTTGCCGGAATCTCCACCGGGCAGCATTTGCACCGTAACAGAACCCTTGCCGTTGATACTCGTGCCGGAAAGCGTCTTGGTAAGAGATACGCTCGACACACGGTATTGGTTCGCCTGAAGTTTGTCCTGATAGTGCGCGAATACTTTCTCGCCATCGTCTTCGGTCTCGAGCGTCACCTGCACGTTCTGTTCGCCGCCGGCTTTTGAGACCTCTGTCGATCCCGGATAAATGAGCCATTCCGGCATCGCCATCACACCGGCTTCTTCGTTCGATAAGCCAATGTCTGAGGGATTGATCGCGCCGTTGCGCAACCGGTCAAACCCGATCGGACCTTCTTTGCCGGTCTTTTTATGACGCACAACCAGCGTCCGGGTCTTTTCGTCGATGCTGATGATCTCGTAATCCGGATTCGCTATCCGCAGGGCCGCGCCCATCACGCCGCCAGGCTCGCTCGCGATCTTTTGCACGAAATAATACGTGACGCCCGCAATCCCAAGAATCCCAACAATCACCAACGCGCCAAGGCCCAACAGAACCTTCGCCCACATAGGCATGGGCTTGCGCGAGGCAGACGGGGGCATCTGCGGCTGGTAGGACGCCATGTTGACTACACTAACAATAATGTCTTCCAACGTGGTGAAGTCCTGGAAAGGCGTCTTCGGGTTTCCGGTTACGCCGCTCAAAAAAGATCTCTCCGTCGATCTCGACGGCCTCCGCAAGAACGTGGACTGGATGACCCAGAACCCCTTCTGTGCATTTGTCTGCGCCGGTGGCACCGGCGAACTGTATTCGCTCACCGCTGAAGAAGTCGGCGACATCACCGCCGCCAGCGTCGAAGCGGCCCACGGACGCATGGGCGTCGTCGCCGGAACCGGCTTCAACGTGCCGATCGGCGTCGACATGGCCAAGCGCGCGGAAAAGGCGGGCGCCCAGGCGCTGCTCATCCTTCCGCCGTATTATCAGAACCCGCCGGAAGAAGGCCTCTTTCACTTCTACGAATCCATCGCCGGCGCCACTTCCCTGCCCGTGCTCATCTATTCGCGTGAGTGGGCGAGCTTTTCGCCGCGTCAGGTGGCGGAACTCGCCAAGCGCATCCCCAACCTCCAGGGCTGGAAGGACGGCCAGGGCGACGCGCGCAAGTTCCAACGCATCATGCACGCCGTGGGCGACCGTCTCGCGTGGTTCGGCGGCATCGGCGACGACTGCGTTCCCGGCTACTTCGCCGTCGGCGTCCAGGCCTACACGTCCAGCATCTCGAACATCGCCCCGCAGCTTTCGTTGATGCTCGCCGAAGCTGGCATGAAGCGCGATTTCGGCAAGCTTTCCGAGCTAATGAACAAGTACGTCCATCCGCTGTACGCCATTCGCGACCGTCTCCGCGGCTATGAGGTTTCGGTGATGAAGGAAGCGATGGAAATTCTCGGCATGCCCGCCGGACCTGTCCGTCCTCCGCTCGTCAACACTCGCCCGCAAGACATCGACGACGTCCGGGCGCTGATGAAAGTGTACGAAGACGTCTTATGAACCTCGGCCTCGCCAACCGCACCGCCATCGTCGCCGCATCGAGCCAGGGTCTGGGCTACGCCGTAGCGCTGGGCCTCGCTCGAGAGGGCGCACGTCTCGCCATCTGTTCGCGCCGCGGCGAGGAAATCGAAAAGGCCGCCGACCTGATCCGCAAAGACACCGGCATCGAAGTGCTCGCGCGGCCTGTCGACGTTACCGACTCGACTCAGGTGGAACGCTTCGTCAACGACGTCCAAAGCGCCTACGGCCGCATCGACATCTGCGTCACCAACGCCGGTGGACCGCCCTTCCGCACCTTCGACCACACCTCGCTCGACGACTGGCGCAAGGCGGTGGACCTCTCACTATTGAGCACGGTCTACTTCGCTCATTACGTACTGCCCATCATGCGCCGCCAGCAATGGGGACGCTTCCTCACCGTAACGTCGGTGTCCGTCCTCAAGCCGATCGCCGGACTCGTTCTTTCCAACTCCATCCGTGCTGCGGTCGATGGGCTGGTTAAGACGTTATCCGTCGAATACGCAAAGGACAACATCCTGATCAACAACATCTGCCCCGGCTACACCGCGACAGAACGTCTGAAACAGGCGGGGAATCTGGAGGAAATCGAAGCGCGTCTGCCGATGGGACGCGTGGCGACTCCGGAAGAATTCGCGAATCTGGCTGTATTTCTGGCGTCCGAACGCGCCAGCTATATCAGCGGGGAATCCATCGCCGTGTCGGCCGCCACGCGCTGGAGCTAGAGCAATTTCTGGACGGCGGCTTCGATGGTAGACATCGGAGTCTCGCCAAAGAACGACTGAACCCGCTTGCCCGCGCGGTCATACAGGATGACGGCGGGCAATGCGCCCTGCCACTTCGCATCGACTCCCGTAATGAACTTGTCGTCGTCTTTGGGACGCTTGATGTAAGCCGGCAATCCGCCCGCTCCCACGTCCTTCAGGAACTTCACCGCCGCGGCCGTGGTCTCCGGCTCGTCGGCGGAAATCGTGATCACTTCCAGGCCCTTCGCCTTCAGCTTGGCCTGCAGTTTCACCAACTGCGGCAACTCCACGCGGCAAGGTACGCACCAGGTCGCCCAGAAGTCCACCACCAGAACTTTGCCTTTGAACCCGTTCAGCAGTCGCGGGTACGCCAGCTCGTCGACAGGCTTCAAAGCGGGCGTCTGCGCCATCGCGAACGTCGCGCCAACAATCAACAACAGGATCGATTTCATGTGGTTTTCTTCTCGCGCTTCAACACGCAGCCAAACGCCTTCAGCCGCGCGATTTGCGGCGTCTTCCCGGCCAACAGACTCGTCACCGCATCCCGCAGCGCGTGGACCTTCACGCGCGCCGGGTTCGACGAATCGTCGATCGCCCCGCGATAGCGAACCTCGCCCGCGCGGTCGAGCACCACAACCTCCGGCGTCGATTCGATCTCGTAGGCGTCCGCCAACCGGTTGTGAAAATCCTTGTACACCGGGTACGGCAGCGACGCTTGTTTGGAATACTTCTGGATCTCGGCCGGCGGCTCGTTGCTGTTCGCGTTCACCACCACAAACGCCACGCCCTTCGAGGAAAACTCGCGGTACAAATCGTTCAACCGCTGCTGGTACATCCCCGAAACCGGGCACCGTGTGGACGTAAACGCCACCACCGTAACCCCGCCTCGCAGTTCGTCAAAGCCAACGGTCGCGCCGCTTGGCGCCATCAGGGTCCAATCGCCCGCCGCGAACAACGCTACGACCGCGGCGGCCGCTAACCCAGGCACGGTTATTTCTTCTCCAGCTTCAGGTCCATGATGGCCTTCTTGCGCTGGTCGAACACGCTCAACGTACGGGTACGGCTTGCCGCGCCGCTGAACTCACCCTTGATCTCATAGTCCTGATTCATGCTCAGGCCGTAAAAGTGATACCGCCCGTCGCTCTTGGTGACGAAGGACCGCACCTGCAGAGTCTTCAGGTTTTTCAACTGAACGATCGCGCCTTCGACAGGCTGCTCTTCGGCATCGTTTACGACGCCTTCCACCGACCGTTTGGCGGCCTCCTCGGCCTTTTCCTTCTTGCTCTGTCCGCTCATCACCCATCCGGGCGCAAGCGCAAGAACAAGGCAAACAAGTAAGGTACGCATTTTTCTGCTAGTTGGATGCGGGCGATAGAGTGAACGTTACGTCGATCCGCTCTTCGCCCCCGCTGGTGGCCGCGGGCTTGGTTTGGCTCGCCATGCCTTCGGCCTTCACTGTAATCCGGTATTTCGCCGCAATCGGCGCGACGCGAAATGCAAATTCGCCCCGCGCATCCGATACGGCCTTCTGCGCTTTCAGCTTCGAACCGTTCACGACTTCCTGCTCGGGCTCGATCAACACCTGGGCGCCGGGTAACGCAAACCCCGGATCGCGGAACACCGTGCCCGCGACGATGGCGTACAGGTCCGCGCTCTTCTTCTTTTTCGCCCCTATCGCCGGAGTCGAAAAAACAAGCGCCGCGGCCGTAACGCCGAACCACTCACGCCGCGTGCATGGCAACAACCGCTTTACCAATCTTCCTCTTCGTCCTCCGAATCCTCTTCCTCTTCGTCTTCCTCGTAATCTTCGTCGAAATCCTCGTCTTCGTCCTCGTCGTCTTCTTCGTCCGCGGACTTCAGTTCTAACGGATCCGTGCTCTTAACAGTGATGGTGTCGCCGCACTCTTCGCAGGTGAGCTCATCACCTTCGTCTAATTCGTCTTCTTCGACATCCAGTACGGCATCGCACATCGGGCAGGTGACCATAGCGTTTCCTTCTGGAGAGCATAACGCGACTGCGCGCCGCTTTGCTTGCTCCTCAAACCTTTACTCCTAGCACAGTTTTGACGCTTCTCAAAAACGTGCCGCGCGCGTCAGCTTGCCAAGCACAACCGGATGCCGCGCGCCCGTAGCTCCGGGTACGTTGCCCGGCTTTCCGCGAACCGTCCGCCACGCCAGCAACGCAAACGCAATCGCCTCTTTGAACCCGGAATCGATCCCGAAATCTTCAGTCGTCCGCACGCGCAACTTTGTACGTTGCGCCAGCATTTCCATCAGCAGCGCATTCTTCGCGCCACCGCCACCGACAATCAGTTCCTCGAACGATGCATGCAAGCGTTTGCCCGCGAGCGCAATCGCCGCCGCCACGCTTTGAGCGGTGAACGCCGTCGCCGTCGCAATCAGATCTTCCATGCAAAGCCCTGTGGCAACCATGCGATCGACAAATTCGGTTCCGTACTGTTCGCGCCCCGCGGTCTTCGGTGGCGCCTTGCGAAAGTACGGATCGCGCATCAGCTTTGCCACCAGGTCTTCCGCCACGCGCCCCTTGCGCCCGATCGCCCCATCGCGATCGAAACTCTGCCGTCCGCCGGTGAACCTCGCGACCAACTGGTCGATCACCATGTTCGCCGGACCGGTGTCGAACGCAAGAACGCCGTCCACATCCGCGCCCGCCGGAATCGCCGTAATATTGCCGATTCCGCCCAGATTCAGCGCCACACGGCCAATCCGCGCATGCCCGAACAACAGCACATCGAACAACGGCACAAGCGGCGCGCCGAGCCCTCCAGCAGCGATGTCACGCTCGCGAAAGTTGCTCACCACATCGATGCCCGTGCGCTCGGCGATCACCGCCGCCTCGCCAATCTGCAACGTGTTTACGGGCTTCGCACCTTCGTGATAAATCGTCTGTCCGTGGCATCCGATCAATTGCACCGTCGCCGGATCGACGCCCGCTTTCCGGCAACAGCGCAGCACACGGTCGGCGTAAATCTCGCCCAGTTGAAAATTCAATCGCGACACCTCCGCCACATGCGTGACGCGATTGGAAACGCCCAGCAGAGCCTCGCGAACCGCTTTCGGATACGGCCCGCCATCGGTCGCCACCGTGCGAAACTTCGAGCTACCGGCGATATCGACGATCGCCACGTCCACGCCGTCGAGCGAGGTGCCGCTCATCACACCGGCTACGCGCATCGCGTTACGCCAACTCTTTCTGCAAGTCGTGCAGCAGTTGCAACGCCTCGATGGGACGCAATTCGTCCACCTTTAGCGCTCGTATCCGCGCCGCAAGCTCATATCCGACCGGCTCGAACATCTGGATCTGCAGATCCGGCGCCTTTGCTTGTTTTTTCGAAATCGCTTCCGGCGCCAGCGCCGTCTCGCTACGCTCGTGCAGCGCCAATATCTCTCGCGCCCGCTCAATCACCGCCATCGGCAACGCCGCAAGCCTTGCTACCTCGATACCGTAACTCCGGTCGGCGCGCCCCGGCAGCACCTTGCGCAGAAAGACAATCTGATCGCCCGCTTCCTTCACCGCGACATTCAGGTTGCGAACCCCGTCCAACTGTTCGGCCAATTCGGTCAACTCGTGATAATGCGTGGCAAACAGCGTCTTCGCGCGAATTTTCGCATGGATGTGCTCCACCACGGCCCAGGCCAGCGACAGCCCGTCGTAGGTAGCCGTGCCTCGGCCGATCTCGTCCAGAATGATCAGGCTGTTCGATGTCGCGGTGTTCAGAATTGCCGCCGTCTCGGTCATCTCCACCATGAACGTCGAACGTCCGCGCGCCAGGTTGTCCGCCGCGCCGATCCGCGTGAACACACGGTCTACCAGCGGCAGCACGGCCGAATCCGCCGGTACATAGGAACCCATTTGCGCCAGAATCGAAATCAACGCCGCCTGACGCAAGTACGTCGACTTGCCGCCCATATTCGGGCCCGTAATCACCGAAATGAACTCCGCCGTCGACGCGTAAATGTCGTTGGGAATGAACCGGCTTTCGGTCAGCTTCTCAATCACCGGATGCCTTCCCGCCATCACGCGAAGCTCGCCATCCTCGGAAAAACCAGGCCTCGTGTAGCGGCCGTCAACCGCCACCTGGGCCAGCGCCGCTGTCACATCCAACTCGGCCACCGCGTTCGCCGTGGCACGAATGTCCGCGCCGAACCCCGCGACGAACGCGCGAATCTCCTGGAACATCTCCTTCTCGATGCCCAGTATTTTTTCCTCGGCTTCCAGAATTTTTGCTTCCAGAACCTTCAGCTCGGGCGTCGTAAAGCGCTCCGCGTTCACCAGCGTCTGCTTGCGCTCGTAGTCGGACGGCGCGTTCGCGATGTTGGCTTTGGAAATCTCGATGTAGTAGCCGAACACATTGTTGAACCGCACCTTCAGCGACTGGATGCCGGTCCGGCCCCGCTCCCGCTGCTCGATCTGCGCGATGTACTGCTTGCTGTTTTTGCTGATATCGCGAAGCTCGTCGAGTTCCGCATTGCAGCCATCGCGAATCGTACCGCCATCGGCGAGGTTCACCGGCGGTTCGTCAGAAATCCCCTGCAAAATGCGGTCGCGAGCTTCTGCAACCTCGTTCAGGCCAAGCGCGATCGCACTCAGCCGTGCCGAAGTACATTTGCTCAAACCGTCGCGCAGCTTGGGAACCGCGTCGAGCGACCGTCCCAGCGCCAGCATTTCGCGAGGCGTCGCCGAGCCGAGCGTCACCTTCGCAAGCAATCTCTCCAAATCCAAAATGGACGCAAGCTGCTTTCGGATCTCCGATCTCGCGATGGTTTGTTTGAACAACTCCTCCACCGCATCCAGCCGCGCCTCGATCTCCGCGCGCTCAATCGAAGGCCGCAGTAGCCGCCGCCGCAACAGCCGGCCACCCATGCCCGTGCAGGTCTCGTCCAGCACGCTGAGCAACGTCGAATCGCGACGTTCGCCCGCAAACAGCGGCTCCACCAACTCCAGATTTCGAACCGTAACCGCGTCCAGAACCAGCGCCTCGCTTCGGTCGTAAAACCCCGGCCGGTCCAGATGATCCAACGCCGTCCGCTGCGTGTCCCGTAGATAGTGCAGCAGCGCGCCGGCCGCGCCCACGCCAAGAGGTTTGCCCTCAAGCCCGCATCCATCCAACGCCAGCAGCTTGAAGTGATCAAGCAGCGCCCGCTCGGCATAGTCGAACGACATCACCCAGGCTTCCACCTCGGTCTGCAGCGCCGGCACCTGCTGCAACCGAGCCGAACCCGCCACCAGAACCTCGCGCGCGTTCAGATTTTCGATCGCCGCCGCGACCTCGCTCGTCTCCATTTCGGTGACGCGAAATTCGCCAGTGGACACATCGACATGCGCCAACCCCGCCTTGCCATCGCGAACCGCAACCGCCGCCAGATAGTTGTTCTCATGCGACCGCAGCAACGAGCTTTCCGTCGCCGTACCGGGCGTCACAATGCGCGTAATCTCGCGCCGTACCAGGCCTTTGGCGTTCTTCGCTTCCTCTACCTGGTTGCACAGCGCAACGCGATAACCCTTCTGCACAAGCCTCGCAATGTAGCCTTCGGAGGAATGAAACGGAACGCCACACATCGGAATCGGCTCGCCTTTTTCCTTGTTCCGCGCCGTCAGCGTGATCTCAAGTTCGCGCGCCGCCGTAACCGCGTCGTCCAGAAAGAGCTCGTAAAAATCGCCCAGGCGAAACATCAACAAGGCGTTGGGAACCTGCTGTTTCGCCGCATAGTACTGCCGCATCAACGGCGTGGAATGCTGCTGCTCCATGGAAACCTTCT
>JAFDVT010000684.1 GCA_018268875.1 Acidobacteriota bacterium | reverse complement strand
TTCCAAGGTGATGTTGGACATCGCGCGCAGGGTGAGCCAAAGCGGGCAGAAAGTGCAGCTGATCTTCATCTGCGGGCGAAATGAAGCGCTGGCCGCGAAGCTACGCGCGTTGAAGCTGGCCATCCCGTTCTACGTCGAAGGCTTCACCAGCGAAGTGCCGTCGTACATGGCGATTTCGGACTTCCTGATCGGCAAGCCAGGTCCCGGCAGCATCAGCGAGGCGGTGCAAATGGGCATCCCGGTGATCATCGAACGAAACGCCTGGACCTTGCCGCAGGAACGGTTCAACGCCGATTGGGTGTTGAAGAAGCAGGTGGGTGTCGTGCTGCAGAATTTCCGCGGCATCGATGTCGCGGTGGGCCAGTTGCTCGGCCCTGGCATCCTCGAAAAATACAAGGCCAACGCGCGCGCCATCGAGAATCGCGCCGTGTTTGAGATTCCCGAACTCTTGGAACGCATTCTCGCATCGTGACAAAATGTCACAAGCATGCGTCTTGCCCTTGTCGTTCTCACTGCGTACCTGACCCTGTCGGCTGCCGATCGCGACCCCGCTAAGGCCAGCCTCGATCCCGCCCATCTTGCCAAGATTCCAAAACGTCTCCGCGAGTTCGTGGACGCGGGCAAAGCCGCCGGCATGGTGACGCTGGTGGCGCGTCATGGGCAGATCGCCGCGGTCGACGCTATCGGGTACACGGACCTCGAAACCAAACAGCCCATCAAGACCGACGCCATCTTCCAACTGCATTCGATGACCAAGCCGATGGTGTGCCTGGGCGTGCTGATGCTGGCCGAAGACGGCAAGCTGACCATCAACGATCCCATCGAAAAGCACCTGCCGGAGTTCCGCTGCCAGATGGTGCTGAATGAGGACGGCAAGCTGGTGAAACCGTCGCGCCTGGTAACGATTCGCGACCTCATGACGCATACCTCGGGCATGATCCTGAACCCGCCGCCGGCCATCGGTGAACTGCACGGCGCGTTGCACAAGACGCTTGCCGACGTCGTGTTGATCGAGTCGCAACAGCCGTTGTTATTCCAGCCGGGCACGAAGTGGTCGTACTCGAACACGGGCATCGCGGCACTGGCGCGCCTTATTGAGGTTCACTCCGGTATGCCGTTTGAAAAGTTCCTGGAGACACGGCTGTTCCAACCCCTCGGCATGGTGGATTCCTACATTTTTCCGCCGAAAGAGAAGCATCACCGCATGCCGACCGCGTACTTGTTGAAGGACGGGCAAACCATCAAGTACACGTCGGACCCGCTGGGCGAAGGCGTCATGAAGTTCCGCGTCGGCGCCAAGTATTCGCTGCCGGAAGGAGGCGTGTATTCGACCGCCGCCGATCTGTTCCGCCTTTATCAGATGATGTTGAACGGCGGCACACTGGATGGCAAGCGGGTGGTGTCCAAAGCGTCGCTGCAGTTGATGACGGCCTGCCACACGCCGCACGGCATGCGTACCGGCCAGTCCGGCGCATGCTGGGGACTTGGCAATTACGTTATCAACGACGCGGCGCAAAGCGGGCTGATGCTGTCCGATGGCACATACGGTCATGGAGGCCGTTACGGGACGTTCTACGCGGTGGACCCCAAGCGCGACATGATCTCGATCTTCCTGATCCATCGCGAAGGTGGTAGCGACGAACGCAACGCGTTCCTGCAAATGGCCACCGCGGCTGCTATCGAATGATGCTCCCGGTTCTCGCGGCCTTCGCGTTGGTAGCGCAGACGCCGGACCAGATCACGTCGCAGTTACGCACCGGCAAGCTAGACTGGCAAGCCGTGGCAAAGAACCTGCGAGCGTCTGATCCAGGTCAGGAAGGGCCTTGCTCGAACAATATCAAGCCGTGTTACGTGGAGCGCGTCGAACTCGCTCAACCCGCACATCAGGTCATTCTCGTGGTCTTCGATGAGCATGACCGCCAAGCTTATCTGTCCTTCATGCAGGCGCGGTTGACGGGCGTATATTTCGCCGCGGCGCGCACTCGCCGGCCCGGCTACCGGATAGACAACGGTTTCCTACGCGTTCCATCTCTCGGCGTACGCGGTAGCGACTGGAACAGCGAACCTGAGGCGTGGCTCGAACTCGGTAACGCCCCATTTCGGCCAGTGCTTTCTATCAATCGCACAGCTCGGGAAAATGCGAATGGCTTCGGGATCACCACCGACATCATGAGCCACGCTGAGCCAGTTAACGGAAACGAGATCCAGCAGCGCGTACACATCGAGATGAGCCTTCTGGGGCATCTGCTTGGTTCGCGAACCTATTGGGCAACTTACGTAAGGACCAGGGCTGGCGATCCGTTTCAACTGCGAAGCGTGTCGCTGGACAGGCAGGGGAAGGTCACAGTAAGTAGGACGGAGTTCCAGATGTTGACGGAAATATCGGTCGACGAAGTGCCCGGACGCCAGAAGCGCCTGGTCAAACTTGTGGCAACGCAACTTCGCGCCTTGGCGCAACGCGAACCGGATTTGCGAGACACCATCGCAGAAATCGTGGCGAGGCAAAAGTGACGAGAACGTTGTTAGGCCTGCTATCGCTCTTCGTTCTCACACCGCATCTCTACGGAAGCTGGTTCGATTCCACCACTGGACTAGACCTCAAAACACTTCCTCGATTTGCTCTTAAGAAAATCTATGCCGGGACACTTCGCGATCCGAAGCCCGCCGTACTGCCCGGCTTTCGCATCGATCACAACGTCACGGCGTCTCGATCTTCACGTGTCACGGGCGCCGGCAAGTCTGGAAGGACGTGGGAAGCCCGCTTCTGCTGCATCGAGGACATTTGGGCTGGCGACCTTGACGGCAATGGCGAAACAGACTACGTGTTCCACGCAGTCGGGCCGTATTTCAACGGCCGCACGACTCCCACGTCCTCGCTATCGTTGTTGCTGATGGACGAGGACCGCATGCCCGTCCCGTTCTTCACCGTGATCTACCATCACGACCAGGCGATGCTTCGGATCGTCGACACGGATCGCGATGGCAAGGCCGAAATACTAGTTAGTTCCTATGATGAGGCTCGATCCGATCCCCACGCGCAAGGCTTTTGTTCCGGCCACTGGGTCCATCAGTTGTATCGATTCGAGAATCAGCGCGCCGTCAAAGTGGTTGGAACCGGATTTCCCTTGATACACGGTTGGACAGATCCTGGTTGCGAAAAGGAAGCCAAACAACCGGTAGAGCCGGCCACGATTCGCGATCGTGGCACGTCGCGTCTTTCGGATCCTGCTTGTGCCAATAGTGTTTCCGGCGCGATCATTGTCCACGACACGCCCGCTGCCAGAAAGATCGCGTTCCCGAACTTGTTCTCCGACGATCAGGAACGCCTCATCCGTGAGATCCGCAAAGCCAAGGCCATCGTGCGATTCACCGGTGGTCATGTTTATCAGGGAAGCAAGGGTTGCGCTGCGAATCTGGTGTGGGCGCATAAATGACGCCGTGTCCTTCACGGTCTGACACACTTTTTTTCATCTTTGCAATCCAACATCTTGCGGCGAAATCATGGTTGGACACGCATCGCCGCCCAAAAACACTGCGCTCTAATCGAATCGGGCTAGGAAGCCAGGGCTGACGCTAGCGCATCGCGCCAGTCCGTTCGTGTGACGCATTGTTGGGGACTTCCAAGGACCGGAGCCGGTTACCGCCGTGCTCCGGTCTTCTTTTTCAATGTTCACTCGATCAAAAGAAAAGAGATAACGAACAACATGCACACCCACGACACCGTATTCCAACTCTGCTGGTTGCGTGAAACCGCTGCCGGCCATCTTGAAACCGACCTCGGCTCGGCTGTCCCGTCGCAACATCTGGAACTCGCGTTGATGGGCTTTTTGCCCAAGCCTGGAGAGGACAACGCGGTCCCCGCGGGCCAGTCCGCGGACCTCGACACGGTGTCGCGCGCCCTTATCGCTCCCGAACTCGTGCAGGCGTTGCCCAAGTGGCTCATCTGGCGTATGCAGGCGTTCTTCGGGCCGCTGCACAACGAAGAGAAAGTCGACACGGCGAGCCGCCAACTCGGCGTCCTGCGCGCGATGTGCGCGCGTATCCGCACCGCCGCTGGTTCGCGACCCTGGATCGAACTCCACCTGCCGTACTTCAGCCGTCGCGATTGGAACCGACGCTTCGAGTTGTTCGATTCCATGTCCTTCGCGATCGCGCCGCAAGGTTGGCTGCAAGCGGACATCGATTGCGACCCGCTATCGCTTCGCGAAACGGCGATGCGCGTTGCCGCTGGCGTGTTCCATCCCCGCGCCGATGAGGAAATTCCGATGCGGTTCCGCTACGACGCCACGACGCTCCAACAGCCGTGGGCCGGCGCGTTGGCGTCCCGCTGGGGTATTCGTAATCTGCCCGAGCATGCGCCGGTCTCGGCCGTTACGTATCGCGTCCAAGGCAATCCCGCCGAGGTTTGGCGCAAGGCTCCTCGCCTCCACCACGGGCGCCATCATCAGACCTGGGCTCGCGTCGCATTGCAAGTCCAGTGGATCCTGCGGCGCTGGGCGATGGCGTTGCAATTCTCAAACGCGGAAGGCCTCGCCGACATCGAAACTGGACTGCAAACGATGATGTTTCAAGCGCTGCGGCCTTGGGCGGAAAACGAACGTAGCGAACTGTCGTACGACGTGTTGAACGAGTTCTTCATGGCGCAGCAGTTCAAGCGCGCGGCCAATCGCCTCCGCATCGCGATTGAGGAACTGCATTCGCACCTGACGCGCGCCGGGGAACTGGAACTCGCCAAGGCGTATCGCGGTCAAAACCCAGCCGTGCAAGCCACCCGCGTCGCGGACCGCTGTTTGCGCGGCAAAGCGGTTCGCGGCATGCTGGTGGCGGAAGCGGCGATTGTCAACGCGTTGATGCGCTTTTCGCAGGACGTGCGGGAAGGGCAGTCCCCGAAAGATCTGCGCGACGGCGTGGAAACACTGGCGAAGTCCTTCGACGAATACCTGCCTCGCATCCTGCGCGTCAAGGGCGGCCTGCCTCCCTACATGGCCACCGCGATCTTTATGGAGGCGACCGCCGCGATGCAGGCGGCAATCGGCGCCGCGCCGACCGCAACGGTGCAGATCGACACGACGGATGAGCGAACCTATGCGAACCGCGGACTGATGACGCAGTGGGAAGAGGACTCTACCGGCCTCGCCGCTTGATAAACTTTCCGTTATGGTCAAACTCAGGATCAACGGAGTAAACCGCCAGTTCGACGGTGATCCGGACATGCCGCTGTTGTGGTACGTCCGCGACAACCTCGAAATGACCGGAACAAAATACGGCTGTGGCATGGGGCTCTGCGGAGCCTGTACGGTGCTTATCGACGGCAAGGCAACTCGCAGTTGCACGACGCCCATGAAGGCGGCTGCTGGCAAGAAAATCACAACAATCGAAGGCTTGCATCCCAAAGGCGAACACCCTGTGCAGACCGCGTGGCGCGAATGCGCCGTTGCGCAATGCGGGTACTGCCAGAGCGGGCAGATCATGCAGGCAGCGTCCCTGCTCAGCGAAAAGCCCAAGCCGACCGACAAGGACATCGACGATGCCATGCAGGGCAACATCTGCCGCTGCGGCACGTATCAACGAATTCGCAAGGCGATCCATGTGGCCGCCGGACAGGTGAAGGCATAACGTCATGAAGACCTTCATCGAAAACATCACCCGCCGCGAACTGTTGCAGGGCGCGTTGTCCGCCGGGGCTTTGGTGCTGGGCGCCAAAATGATTCCGCAGAATGCCGAAGCCGCGCCAACATCGTGGAATCCCAGCGTGTACCTTGGCCTGGAACCGGACGGCACGGTCGTCATCATCGCGCACCGGTCCGAGATGGGCACGGGTATTCGCAGCGTGCTGCCCATGGTCGTTGCCGACGAACTCGGCGCCGATTGGAAGCATGTCCGCGTTGAACAGGCGCTGGGCGATCCGAAGTACGGCTCGCAGAACACCGATGGTTCCTGCTCGATCCGCGATTTTGTGGACGCGATGCACGTCGCCGGAGCCACGGGGCGCCTCATGCTGCAGCGCGCGGCCGCGAACAAATGGAACGTAAAGGCCGAAGACACGCGCGCCGAAAACGGCCACATCATCCACACCGCGTCGGGCAAGAAATTGTCGTTCGGTGAACTCGTCGCCGATGCCGCCAAGCTTCCCGTACCGGCCAAAGAAGACCTGCATTTCAAGCCGGAATCCGAATACAAATACATCGGCAAGAGCCTTCCGATGATCGACGCGGTTCCCGTCACCACGGGAACAGGAGTCTTTGGCATCGACGCAAAGATGCCCGGAATGCTCATCGCGATGGTGGAACGCCCGCCGGTGATGGGCGGAACGGTGCAAAGCTTCGACGACGCGGAGGCCAAGAAGGTGCCTGGCGTCGCGCAGACGATCCAACTCGATACCTTCAAGGGCGCGCCGATGTTCCAACAACTCGGTGGCGTCGCGATCCTCGCCAACAGCACGTGGGCGGCCATGCAGGGCCGCAAGAAGCTGAAGATCGAATGGAACAACAGCGCCAATGCCGCGTTTGATTCCGATTCGTACAAAGCCGATCTGCGCGATAAGGCCAAGAAGCCACAAAAGGTGGTCCGGAACCTCGGCGACGTCGATGCGGAGTTTGGCAAAGGCGGCAAGACCGTGGAGGCCGAATACTACGTGCCGCTGCTGTCGCACGCCCCCATGGAACCGCCGGCCGCTGTCGCAGAGTACAAGGACGGCAAGGTCGTGACATGGTGCGCCACGCAGAACCCCCAAGCCGTGCAGGACGCGGTGTCTGGCGCTCTGGGCATCGACAAGACCAAAGTCGAATGCCACGTTACGCTGCTCGGTGGCGGCTTCGGCCGTAAATCCAAGCCGGACTATGTTGTCGAAGCCGCGTTGCTTTCCCGCAAGACCGGCAAGCCCGTCAAAGTCGTCTGGACGAGGGAAGACGACATCCGCTTCGACTACTATCACGCCGTGGCCGCGATGTACATGAAGGCGTCGCTCGGCAGCAACGGTATGCCGACGGCGTGGTTGCAGCGCAGCGTATTCCCGACGATCGGCTCCCTGTTTGCAGCCGGCGCCGACTACGGGCAAGAGTTTGAAATGGGCATGGGCTGGACGGATCTTCCGTTCGCACTTGCGAACCACCGCGCCGAAAACGGACCGGCCAAGAATCACGTCCGCATCGGCTGGATGCGCGCCGTGGCGAACATCTACCATGCCTATGCCATTCACTCGTTCGCGGATGAGTTGGCCGTGGCGGCGGGTAAAGACCGCGTCGAATACCTGATGTCTCTGCTAGGTCCGTCGCGCAAGGTGGACTTCACGGGTCAGGGCATGAAGGTGTGGAACAACGGGCAGTCCCTGGACAAGTACCCGATCGATACGGGCCGGCTCAAGAACGTCCTCGAACTGGCCGCAACCAAATCCGGCTGGGCAAACAAGAAGGCCGGCAACCGAAGCGCGTTGGGCGTGGCGGTACACCGGTCGTTTGTCTCGAACGTGGCGGCGGTGGTTCAGGTGGATGTCGACGACAAGGGCAAGGTGATCATCCCGCGTGTCGACATTGCCGTGGATTGCGGACGCACCGTTCATCCCGATCGCGTCAAGGCGCAGTTTGAAGGAGCGGCGGTATTCGGCACGTCGATCGCGATGCTGGGCGAGATCACGGCCAAAGACGGCCGAGTGATGCAGCGCAACTTCAACGACTATCCGGTGGCGCGCATGCCGGAGGCGCCCAAGGAAGTGCACGTGCACATCGTGCCGAGCAAGGAACCGCATGCGGGCGTCGGCGAACCCGGCGTTCCACCAATGGCGCCCGCGATCTGCAACGCGATCTATGCCGCCACCGGCAAGCGAGTTCGCGACCTGCCGGTAAAACGTCACAACCTCGCGTAGTTGTTCTCAATCAGACCGGACGTGGCGCTCGAAAGGGCGCCGCGTCTGGTTTTGTCAATTGCCGCAGCAGATCGCCCATGTCCCAACTGCTGTGGACCTCAACCACCTTGCCGCGCACCACGCGGAACATCGCCATGCCGCGAATCGAAAACTTGCGGCCGGTCGCGGGAACTCCAAACAAAGGACCAATATGTTTGCCCGATGTGGTGTTGAACATCGACACCCATTCGCCGGAAACATTGATGTGAAGCGGCGCGATCGCAAAGCCTTCGACGCCAACGATCAATTGATCGAAATACGCGTTGAGACCTTCGTACGGCACCTGTTCGCTACCGTCGAAGGCGATCACGTTGGGGTCGAGAATCTCCAGCAGTGAAGCTTTGTCGTAGTTGTTGAACGCCTTGAGATAACGTTCCACCACGTCGCGAGGCGAGGGGAAATCGGGCCAGCCTTTTTCGGTCACGCGGAAGCGGTCGTCCACCTCCACCTGATAGGCGCTCACCAGTTTGTTGGTCTCATTCGCCATGCCGACAATCGACATCACTTCGCCGAACATGGCGCCGTTCATTCCGGCTTTCCACGCCGACGCCGTGTGCGACGCAATGCAGTAATGACACTGATTGGACGCGCTGACCGCGAGATAAATGAGTTCTTTGGTGAGGCTATCCAGGGTGCTGCCCGGAGCCGCCATTACCTGCTTGAGCGAACTCCAGGTGCGCTCAAGCAGGCTTGGATCGTGGGCGATGGATTTCCAGAAATTGCTAATCCAATCGACGTTGCGCGTGGCCATGATGTCGTCATAAACGGCCTTTACGCGGGGGGAAGCTTGATCGTATTCGATATACCCAAATGCCGGCATATCTGACGATTGTATATTGCGGTCTCTAGAACGGAACGTCGTCGTCGCCGGCGCCGAACGCGTCGTCCTGCGGCATCGGTCGCGAGGAGGATCCGCCACCGCGGGAAGCCGAACGAGGCATCGACACGGGAGGCGCGGCGCCAAATTCGTCGCCACCACCGCCGGGGCCGCCTTCGCCACGTCCACCGAGCAGCATGATTTCTTCGGCGATCACTTCGGTCGAATACTTCTTCTGCCCGTCTTTGTCTTCGTAGCTGCGCGTTTCAATGCGTCCTTCGACGTATACCTGTTTGCCTTTCGTCAGGTATGGCGCGAGATTTTCGTTGCGCCACAACACGACGTTCGTCCAGGTCGTATCGTCTTTCCATTCGCCGGTCTGCTGGTCTTTCCAACGCCGCGAGGTCGCGACGGAGAAACGCGAAACGGGTACGCCGCTGGGGGTGTACTTTAACTCGGCGTCACGGCCCAAGTTGCCGATCAGCATGACTTTATTGAGACTTCGTGCCATTTCTAATGGCAAGGTAACACGCGCTGTTCAGAAGGCCGCAAAATGATTCAGCGGACCCACACCGCGGCCCAACCGCGGATTGGTCCGGATCGCTTCAAAGATATACCGCTTGGCCCGGTCGATCGCGGTCGTGATCTCCGTGCCCTTGGCCAGTTCGGCGGTGATCGCCGCGGAAAACGTACAGCCCGTACCGTGCGTATTCGTGGTTTCCAGGCGCTCCGTGGTGAATTCCTGCGCCTCTCCATTTTCGAAGTACACATCGGTTGCGGGACCTTCACCGTGGCCACCTTTGATCAGGACGCGGCGCGCTCCCAGGTCGGCGATGGCATGGGCATACCAGAAGGCCGTCGCGTGTTCGCGGCCCGTCAAGGCCGCTGCTTCGTGCAGATTCGGCGTGATGAGATAGCTTGCCGGCAGCAGTTTGGCTCGAACCGCATGTTGAGCCTCTTCGCTCATCAACGGCGACCCGTGCTTGCTGATCATCACCGGGTCCACCACAAGCTTCAGCGGTTGCCTCGCCACCATCTCGACGATCTCGACGGAACCCAGCGCGCCGGTCTTCGCGAACGCGGGAGGAATGTCTTCCACCACGGCCTGCAACTGTTGCGCAACCAAGTTCACCGGCATGATTTCGACGCGGCTCACCGTCTGCGTGTTCTGCACGGTCAGCAGCGTGATCACGGCCTCGCCGTAGACGCCGAACTGATGGAACGTCTTGAGATCCGCCTGAATCCCCGCGCCGCCCGATGGATCGCTACCCGCGATGGTGAGCGCGACCGGAACTATGGCAACACCGCCAGCGACGCAACCGTGCGTGGTCCCGTGCGCAGTTGATTCACCACGGCTCCGCTTGCGTCCACTTCCAGCAGACGCCGCCCCGTGTAATCGGAGATCAGCAAATTGCCATTGGGCAACGTCGTAAAGCCCGATGCCCAGCCCATGCGGATGTCCGGTTTCAGGCCGCCAATCGACCGCACGACCTTGCCTTCCTTGTTCACTTCCACAATCTCGCCAGGATTATTCAGGCTGACGATCGTGTTGCCGTTGGCGAGGCGACGGCCCATGTACAAGCGGCGCTTGTCGCCTTCGGGCGCCTGCCACTGCCAGATGATCTTGCCGTCCTTGTCCACCTCGATGAGCTTTGCCACGGCCTCGACAGCGATCAGGTTGGTACCTTGTTCGGTGCGATGCGCGTTTCGCATCCGCATCTTGGCCAGGTCGGCATCTGCATACTGCCACACCACTTTGCCGGCGCGATCCACTTCGATTACGCGACCCGCCTGCGCGTCGCCGATCAGCGTGTTGCCATTCGCGAGGCGTTGCGCGGCCAGCGGATGCTCCAAGCCGTCGCAACAGGTCCACACGGTCTTGCCGCCGGGTTCCGCTTCGACGATCTTTTTCTGCGCGCCCACCGTGAACAGGATGTTCCCATTGTGCAGCACCTGTACGTCATGCCCACGATCGTTCGGCAAGGTCCACAGTTCGCGGCCGGAAGGCCATTCCATCGCGACGATCTGGCCCATCGGACCATGATCCGCGATCACGATTTTCTGCTGCGCGGCTGGCTTCAGATGCTTGGCGAAGAACGCGAAGGTACGCGCCAGTGCGCGCTCGGCGTCCGCGCCTTTAAACCCATGGTCGGCGCCTTCCATCGTTTCAAGTTCCACATCGGCTCCCGCGGCCTTCAGCTTGTCGGTGAGCCAGACGGAATGCTCATAGGCGACGTAACGATCTTTCGTGCCGTGAATCGAAAGGATGGGTGCCGCTTGCGGCGAGACATAAAACAGCGGGCTCGCCAACAAGTGCTGCTTCCGATTGTGTTCGACGTCCCCACCTAGGAACATCGGCAACACTTCCGCGGCATCGACGCTCTTGCCCGGTTCATAAGACTTGGTCAAGTCCGTCGGCCCGTAGTTGTTCACCACGCATTGCACGGCGCTCGACGTGTCGCGATTCGGACCGCTGCCTTCAAACGACTTGTTGTTCGCGGTCAGCCCCAGCATCAGCACGAGATGCCCGCCGGCCGAACCTCCGATGGCGCCGATGCGCATCGGGTCGATGTTGTATTTCGCGGCGTTCGCGCGCAGGAACCGTACGGCGGCCTTTGCGTCCTCGAGGTGCGCGGGAAACTGATGCGCAGGCGAGAGACGATAGCTCGCGGTGGCACACGCGTAGCCTTGTTCCACGGCCTTCAGACAGAACGGAAGATAGCTCTGGCGGTTGCCCGCGCGGAACCCTCCACCATGGATCGCCAGAATCGCGGGAAGCGGACCAGCTACGTTTTTCGGACGCAGGATGTCCATCGCGACTCGCTGACCGACACGCGAGAATTCGACATCCATGTCGGCAAGAACGGAATCTGGAATCGGAACCGCTGGTTGTTGAGCCAGAAACAGAAGGGCAACGGAGGCTGCAAGCATCGAGTTGAGAATATCAGCGCATGAGTTCCCATGCCAAATGGCGAAGCTCGGGAAGAATGAGCTTCTCCCACGCGAGTTTGACGGCGTTTGGCGAGCCCGGCGTGGAAAACACCATCTTGCCGGCATAGATGCCAGCCGTCGCGCGCGACAACATCGCCGCCGCGCCGACCTCCTGGTAGCTCAGCGTCCGAAAGATTTCGCCAAAGCCCGGCATCGTCTTTTCGAGCTTGCCGCTGAGTGCGTCAAAGGTCGTGTCGCGGCTGGAAAAGCCGGTTCCACCGTTGAACAGAAGCACCTGCGCGTCCACTTCATCGAGCAGCCTTGCCACATCGGCGGGCTCGTCTTTGATGATCTGGTACGCGGCAACGATGTGGCCCGCGGCTTCGATGGCCGGCCGCAGGTACTGCGCGTTCTTGTCCGTTTCGGGCGTACGCGTGTCGCTGACGGTAATGATGGCGATACGCAAGCGCACGGCGTCGGCCTTGGTTTTGTGTTCTTGCGAGGACGGCGTCATTACTTCAGCTCCACCACGGTCGCGCCGCCTCCGCCTTCGTGTTGCGACGCTGGATAGTACTTCGAAACATGCGGATTCTTGGCCAGCAGTTGACCAATCGCCTTTTTCAGAATGCCCATGCCGAAGCCGTGCACGATGCGGACGCGATCCACTTGCGCGAGTGCCGCTTTATCGAGAAACTTGTCCACCTCATCGATCGCATCGTCCGCCTTGCGGCCCACCACGTTGATCTCCGAATACACCACATCCCAAGCGGGACCTTCCTGATGGAAC
>JAFDVT010000683.1 GCA_018268875.1 Acidobacteriota bacterium | reverse complement strand
TGTTCTTCTTTACCAACTACGAATACATGAACCAGGTGCAAGCGTATTCGGTGAGTCCGAATCTGGCGAGCCTCGCCGGCCTGCGCGGCACCTACACCAGCCCGTATCGCGCGCATTTGTTCAGCAACCGGTTCGACTTCCGGTTCAACGACAAACACACGGGGTTCCTGCGCTATTCGCACGACGGCAACCAGGGCTTTGGTCCCGCGGGCGGCGCGCAACCGCCTTCCAACTGGCTTCGCAACAAGAATTTTTCGGACCAGGGCGTGCTGGGCCTCACCAGCGCGTTCACGGCGAACTTCGTCAACGATTTCCGGTTCAACCTGACGTACTGGCAGAACCGCAATCTGTTCCCCGAGGCCTCGCAGTGTGCGACCTGCATCGGCTTCGATCTGCCGCAGGTTTCGTTTGCCGGCATCAGTGGCAACGTCGACCTGGGGCACACGTCTAACGCGACGCAGGGCCGCGACATCCGCCGGTTCACGATCTACAACAACTCCACCTGGCAGCACGGTTCGCACCGCCTTCGCTTTGGGACGGAACTCGAATACTCGCCGGCCAACGGCTTTTGGGGCTTCTGCGATCCCGGTTGCCTCGGCGTCTTTTCGCCGGAATTTATCGTGGCCAACCTGGGTCCGCTGACCAATCAGTTCTTCCCGAACATGCCGCGCGTCGTCAATTCGACGGCGGACGTCCTGAACCTGCCGATCGCCGGCGGCGTGCTGGGCGTCGGCGATCCGCGCCAGCCTCCGCCGTACAACCTCGCCCAGGCGAACAACAACCGCCGCATGCGTTTCTACGCGCAGGACACATGGAAGATCCGGCCTCGACTGACGCTGAATTATGGCCTGGCCTGGAATTATGAATCGACCGTGGTGAATCGCGATCTGACCAAGCCGGCGTACCTGCGGCCGATCATCGGCGGCGACGGAAGTCCCACAAAGGGCAATTACCTGAATTTCAGTCCCGCGGTGGGGTTCGCATGGCAGGCCGACAAGGCGGCGAAGACGGTGATTCGCGCCGGCGCGGGCATCTATTACGACACGGAAAGCCTGTCGCGCCGCCTACAGGAACGCGCCTTCATCGGACCTCGCGGCAACGGGCGCATCCAGTATCCCTACAACAACCTGATCAACACCATTCCCGGCATCATCGACGTCGCGCGCACGGCGGCGACGGGGCAGATCTCGATCGTTCCCACGGGCCAGCCATTGCCGGTGAACACGATCACCACCATGACGCTGGGCCAGTATCTGCAGTTGTACCGGCAGCAGATTCCGGGCATCGAAGCGACCTTTAACAGCCAGCTTTCGAACCCAGATCTGAGTGTCCGCAACATCAACTACACCAAGAGCGGCACGGATCTGTACGGCACCGAATTCCCGGTGCAACGGGGCTTGCACATGACCGTCGGAGTGCAGCGGCAGATTGACCGCAACACGACGATCGCCGTCGATTTCGTGCGTCGCGTCTTTACGCACGTCAACATCGGCGGGCTGGACCTGAACCGCTTCAACCGTTACATCAACGGCGTTCAGACTCCGGTGATTCCACGCTGCACGGGTACGCAGGCCGCCGATCCGACGGTGAACTGTTCCACGGGGTCCATCAACGTGTGGGTGCCGTATGGCCGCCAGGATTACAACGCCCTGCTGGTGAAGTTCGACAAGCGGATGTCCAAGCGTCTGTCGGTGACGGCGTCGTACGCCTACACCCGGCAGAACGGCATCAACGGCATCAACAACATGGACAACTACTTTGAGACATACGGGACGCAGGGCGCGCGCCACATCCTGAATGTGTCGGGCATCGTCGACCTGCCGTGGGGCTTCCAGTTGGGGTTCATCTCGCAGAGTTCGAGCCGTGGGCCGTTCACGCCGGTGGTCAGCGGGTACGACACCGACGGCGACGGTACGACGCAGATTCTGCTGCCGGGTACGGACTTCACGCGGTTCGATCGTGGGATTCCCAAGGAAAAGCTGGCGGCCGCGGTGGAGCAGTTCAACACGCTGTACGCTGGCAAGCGCGACGTTCGTAACAGCACGATTCCCCGGGTGACGCTGCCGGCCAACTTTTCGTATGGCGACAACTTCAGTTCGCAGGATTTGCGGTTGACGAAGAAGTTCACGTTCACGCGGCAGGATCGGGATTACCGGTTCTCGGTTTTCGGCGAGATGTTCAACGTGTTCAACATCGCGAATTTGAGCGACTACAACAGCAATGTCCTGAACGGGTCGTTCGGTACGCCGCAGCAGAGGCAGACACAGGTGTTCGGGTCTGGCGGTCCTCGGGCCGTGCAGGTGGGTGGGCGCTTCCAGTTCTGATAGGCGCGTCCCTACTCCCATCGCCTACCTCGTTCCTCCGCTTTGTTGTCAGATCGGTCTGACACCAAAGCGGAGGATTGGGGGAGATGAGGAGTAAGAATTATGCCGGGTTCGAGACCTCGGCGATGAAGTTCGCCACCAGCTTTTGGATCTCGGCGGGTGGCAGGTTGTAGCGGGCGGTGCCGTCGGCTACGCCCATGTTGCTGCTGATCACGAAGCCTCGCACGCCGGTTTTGGCGAGCTTCTTTGCCTGGGCGGCGTGCAAGCCTCCCACCACCTGCATTGGAACCCGGCGGCCAATCTTTTCGAACACCGTCCGCGCGACCTCGCCGAGGTAGTCTTCCTCGATCAGCTTGGGGTTTGCACGCCGGGCGTCCACTTGCAGATGGATGCCAATGGCGTCGACGCCGGCGTCGATCATCCGGATTGCCACCTCGCCCGCCACGTTCGCGGGACCCTGGTGCGGGATCATGATGTCGGAAAACACCAGGCGCGGGATGTCTGGGGTCGCCCGGCGGAACTCGTCGCGCACCGCGCAGATGGACTTGGCCGTGTCGACACCCGCCAGGGCCAGAAAGTCGATGACGTTGGCGCCGCCGCCGTACACCGAGCGAGCCTCGCCGCCACCACCGTCCATCGTCTTCATGTCGGCAAGCAGGAGCGCCGTCGGAAATCGCTTGCGGAACGCCGGTACCACGTTGGCGACGCCCTGCGTCTTGAGCAGCGGGGTACCCATTTCGATAATGTCCACACCCCCGGCGACGGCGGCTTCGGCGACGGTCAGACCGAGGTCGATGGTGTTCACGTCGACGGAGATCTGGAAGGAAAAGCGGTTTCTTAGCCTTTCGACGAGGCGCGCCGAACTGCTTTGCGGTTGGGCGAGGGCGGCAACCGGTAACAGTCCGCCCAGAAATGCGCGGCGGCTAACAGTCATTTCGGGAAGCATTTGCGGTGCATTCTATCAATGATTGGACGCTAAGTGGGTACCGGATTAGCTTGAATTTCCACAGAAACTGTGGGGCGAAGGGTTCATCTCCCGGCCAAAGGACGGTCGCGGCCGGGACTCGCGCTCCGGGACGGTTCCCCGAAGGGTGAACCCATGTCCAGTGTAAACAAAAACGCCCGAACATCCCGTTCGGATAGTTTCTTTTCCTTCGTGGCGGCGGCAACTTCGATTGCAAAGTGCGCTGGTTTGACACTAAACCCTGCCGTTCGCTACACTTATCAGAGGTCTCGACGAGACCTACCGGAGTACGTCTGTCCCAATGAAAACTGAATTTCCGTCAAAGGAAGGCATTGAGCGTTCCTGGCACGTAATCGACGCCAAGGATCTGGTGCTGGGCCGGGTGGCTTCCCTCGCAGCTAAGCTGTTGATGGGTAAGCACAAACCGATCTATACCACTTTTCTCGATACGGGCGATCATGTGATCGTTCTGAACGCCTCCAAAGTGCGGTTGACGGGCCGCAAAGAAGAACAAAAAATGTATCGGTATCACACCGGCTATCCCGGTGGACTGGTCGAGCGCACCGCCAAGGAACAGCGCGCGACACGGCCGGTAAAGATGTTGGAAGATGCCATCGCGGGTATGCTGCCCAAGTCCAAACTGGGCAAGCATATGTACCGGAAGCTGAACGTGTATGCGGGCGACAAGCATCCGCATGCCGCGCAGAAGCCGACTGCCATGGCCGTGAATTAAGTAGTTAAGGAATAGAATGGCAGCAGCAATCCAGCAGAATGTGGCGACCGGACGGCGGAAGCGGGCAGTGGCCCGCGTATTCTTGCGCTCCGGCAAGGGTACGATTACCGTTAACAATCGCCCGTTTGAGAACTACTTTGTCAGCGAAGCGTCCCGTATGTTGGTTCGCTCTCCGTTGCTCGCCACCGAAATGGCGGACAAGTTCGATGTGTTGATTTTGGCCGATGGCGGCGGACCCCAGGGTCAGGCCGGCGCGGCGCGCATGGGCATCGCCCGCGCGCTTACCGAATTCAACGCCGAACTTCGCGGCAAGCTGAAGTCCCTGGGCTTCCTTACCCGCGATGCGCGTGAGCACGAACGCAAGAAGTACGGTCAAAAAGGCGCCCGCAAGCGGTTCCAGTTCTCCAAGCGCTAATCACGATTTCCCTTCCTTTTCGACCGGGAGGCGATTCGATCACACGATTCGCCTCCCGTTTTCGAGTGTCTGTGGTACATCCATTAACCCCGGCATAGGAATAATCAGGCTGCAAATCTCGCTTTGGGCCGCAGCACGCTGATTTCGCCGGTTGCAACACGAATCAAGAGGAGTTTCATTGCCTTCGATTAGTATGAAAGAATTGCTCGAAGCGGGCGTTCACTTCGGGCACCAGACCAAGCGCTGGAATCCAAAGATGAAAGAATACATCTTTGGCGAACGTAACGGTATCTACATCATCGACCTCCAGAAGACGCTGAAGCTCTTCAAGGACGCGATGCGCTTTGTCGGCGAAATGGCGGCTCAGGGCAAGACGATTATGTTCGTCGGCACCAAGCGCCAGGCGCAGGAAGCGATTGCCGAAGAAGCGGGACGCTGCGGACAGTACTACGTCAACAACCGCTGGTTGGGCGGCCTGCTCACCAACATGGTGACGGTGCAACGCTCGATCAAGCGCCTCAAAGAACTCGACGCCATGGCGAACGAGCAGATGTGGGAAGGCCGCGCGAAGAAGGAAGTCATCCGCCTCGAGCGCGAACGCAAGAGCCTGCAGCAGAACCTCGCCGGCATCAAGGAAATGCAGGGTCTGCCGGACGTGATGTTCGTGGTGGACTCGAACAAGGAATCGATCGCCGTCGCCGAAGCCCGCAAGCTGGGCATCCCGGTGGTTGCCGTGGTCGACACCAACTGCGATCCGGAAGAAGTGGATTACGTGATCCCGGGCAATGACGACGCGCTGCGCGCCATCCGCCTGTTCACCACCAAGATCGCCGACGCCGTTGTCGAAGGCCGCGCCCTGGCCACTGAGCATGAGTTCACCACTGAAAAGCTGGTGAGCGAAGAAGGCCAGATGGAAGAACAGCTGCCTGCCGAATTCTCGCAGTATTCCGACCCCAACTACGCCGCGCAGCTGATGGCCGAAACGCTGTCCTCCACGGCGCCAGTGGAAGAAGCCCAGCCCCCGAAGAAGGGTCCGGCTTCCGACAAGGCCGCAACGACCGAAGCCCCCGCCGCCGAGAACCAATAAGGTTCTCGCGGCCGGTGGCCGTCTTTGTTTCATCGCGGCCGGTGGCCGTCTTGGGTCATCGCTACTCCGAAACATTGTCCTCGAAACGTACAACAGGAGAACTATGTCTGAAATCAGCGCACAACTCGTGAAGCAACTGCGCGAGGCCACGGGCGCGGGCATGATGGAATGCAAGAAGGCGCTTGTCGAAGCCAACGGCAACCTGGAAGAAGCCATTGTGATTCTTCGCAAGCGTGGTCTTGCCTCCGCTGCCAAGAAGTCTTCCCGCGCCACCAAGCAGGGCCTGATCGTCACCCACCTGGGCGACGGCGGCAAAACCGGCGCGATGGTTGAAGTGAATTGCGAGTCCGACTTTGTGGCTCGCACCGACGACTTCCAGGCGTTTGCGAACGAACTGGCCGGCAAGGTCGCGAGCGGTAGCTTTGCGGACGTTCCGGAACTGCTGGGCGCCCCGCACGGCGACGCCAAGGTGGAAGACGCACTGAAGTCCACCATCGCGAAGCTGGGCGAAAACATCTCGGTCGCGCGCTTCGGCAAGTTTGAATCCGGCAATGGCATTGTCGGTTCCTACATTCATCCGGGCGCACAGCTCGGCGTGCTGTTGGAACTGACGGTTTCAAACCCGGCCATCGCCTCGAACGCGGACTTCCAGGAAGTTCTGAAGGACGTCGCCATGCAGATTGCGGCCGTCGATCCGAAGTTCATCCGCCGCGAAGACGTGACGCCCGAAGCCATCGAGAAGGAAAAGGAAATCCAGAAGGCCCGCGTGATCGCCGAAGGCAAGCCCGAAAAGGTGGCCGAAAAGATCGTCGAAGGCCGCATGGGCAAGTTCTACGAAGAGATCTGCCTGCTGGAACAGCCGTTCATCAAGGACGGTACGGTGTCGGTCGGCGAACTGCTCAAGCAAAAGGGCAAGGCGCTCGGCGGCGACATCGGCGTCCACCGCTTCGTCCGATTCAAGGTCGGCGAAACGGGACTGCAGGAAACGGCAGCCGAAGAATAGAATCTACCGTAAAGAGGGGACGGCGTCGAAACCGTCCCCTTTTTTCTTGCCAGAAGCAGCAGCAGTAGTTGTGCCCACACTCCACCATTCATGAGCACCACCAAGTACCAACGCATTCTTTTGAAATTGAGCGGCGAGGCTCTTGCCGGCAAAGACAAGTTCGGCCTGGATCCGGCGTCCGTACAGGCGCTGGCGTCGGAAGTGGCGGCGATCGCCGCTCTGGGCGTCCAGGTAGGCCTTGTCATTGGCGGCGGCAACTTCTTTCGCGGTGTCGCGGCGGCGGCCAAGAACATGGATCGCGTCACGGGGGACCACATGGGCATGCTTGCCACGGTGATCAACGCCCTGGCGTTCCAGGACGCGCTTGAGAAGCAGAATGTACCGACGCGTGTGATGACCGCGATCCAGATTCATCAGGTGGCCGAGCCGTACATCCGCCGCAAGGCGATCCGGCATCTGGAAAAGGGCCGCACGGTGATCTTCGCGGCGGGAACGTCGAATCCGTATTTTTCGACCGATACCGCGGCCGCGTTGCGCGCGCTCGAAATCCACGCGGAAGTGCTGGCCAAGGCTACTGGCGTCGATGGCGTGTACGACAAGGATCCGCGCAAGCATTCGGACGCGGTCTTTTACGAAACCGTCGGCTACACCGAAGTGCTCAGCAAGAGCCTGGGCGTGATGGATGCGTCCGCGGTGGCGATGTGCCGCGACAACAACCTGCCGATCCAGGTTTTCAATCTCCGCACCACCGGCAATATAATGCGAATGGCGATGGGTGAGGCGGTTGGTACGCGCATCTGCTAGCAAAACAGACGAAAATAAGAACAGAACAGACTCACTGCTATGTCTTCTAATCCCCAAACGGTAAAAGAGATC
The DNA here is from genome assembly GCA_018268875.1 of Acidobacteriota bacterium. Classification (GTDB taxonomy): domain Bacteria; phylum Acidobacteriota; class Terriglobia; order Bryobacterales; family Bryobacteraceae; genus F-183. The sequence continues at coordinate 8,569 of JAFDVT010000683.1, read as the reverse complement.
GAATCCGGCTCCAAGAGCCGCATGGAAAAGGCCGTTTCCGACTTGCAGCACGCCATGTCGCAGGTGCGCACCGGGCGCGCGTCGGTATCGCTGCTGGACAATGTTCGCGCCGACTATTACGGAACGCCCACTCCACTGAACCAGTTGGCCACGCTGCATGTTCCCGAGCCCGGCATGATTACGGTGCAGCCGTGGGACGCCTCGCAGATCGCCACGATCGAAAAGGCGATTCGCGGCGCCGACCTGGGTCTCAACCCGGGCAACGACGGCAAGCTCATCCGCGTTCCGATTCCGCCGCTCAACGAAGAGCGCCGCAAGGAACTGGCCAAAAAGATTCAGCACATCGCGGAAGATCATCGCGTGTCGCTCCGCAACATCCGCCGCGACGCCAACGACAACGTCAAGAAGCTGCTGAAGGACAAGGCCATCAGCGAAGACGACGACCGCCGCGCGCACGACGAGATCCAGAAGATGACCGACGCCAACATCGCCAAGGTGGACACGCTGGCCAAGGCCAAGGAAAAAGAACTGCTCGAGATGAAGTAAGTGTTGCCAGGTAACAAACGCGCGGCAATCCCGATTCTTTTGTTACTCGCCGGAGCGGCTGGAGGCTACTTCGCCTTCAGCCGCTTTGGCGTTTCCAGGGTCACCGAACTGCAGTCGCCGGCCTTTCTGCGCCAGGTGCAGGAGCTGAACGAACTCGCGACGGTGAAGTATTCCATCCAGAAGGTGGTCGGACTGCGCGAGGACAAGGTTCCGGTGGGTTCGGAGTCGATCCTGCTGGTGGTGCAAGGCACGGTGGTGGCGGGTGTCGATCTAAAGGAACTGGACGCGCGCGACATCCGCATCGAGCCCGATCGCGTGGTGATGAAGTTGCCACCGGCGAAGATCCTGCACGTGTACCTCGACGACAAGCATACGCAGGTGTGGGACCGTAAGGTGACCTGGTGGACGCCCTGGGTGCCGTACAACCCGGATCTGGAGCGTCAGGCGAGGCTACGGGCCACCGATTCGATCCGCGAGCAGGCGGAAGAGATGGGCATCCTTCGCGACGCCAGCCGCAACGCGGAACGGACCATTCAGTCGTTTGTCGAAAAGACCACCGGCCGTACGGTTGTCATTCCTCCCACTTAAAACTCTGCGCCGGTGTCGTCAAATCAATGGGCCCTGAGTCTTCCTGTTGGAACGCCCATGGATTTGTTTGAGACGAATCAGCAGCTCAGCCAATTGGAGTACCGTCTTCGGCGGATTTTTCTGCAGTCCCGGCCTCGCTGCCTCGGTCTGGTGCTGGGCAACGGCTGCAACCTGGATTGCCCGCATTGCTACCAGGCCAAGAACGGCGACAATCTGTTAAAGCCACCGGAGATCGCCCGCGAACTCCGAAAAGAGTTCCAGGGTTTGTATCCGTACCTGTCGACGTTGCGGCTGCAAGGCGGCGAAGCGTTCGGCTACGCGGGCTTTCGCGAGTTGCTCGACGATGTGAACGCGTCAGTACGGCGGCCGATCGTCAGCATCAGCACCAACGGGACGCTAATCAACGACGCATGGGCGGAACGTGTGGTCCGGATGCCGTTTCGGAACATCACGATTTCGATCGACGGCGGCACGGCGGAAACCTACGCGCGGCTGCGAAAAGGCGGCGAACTGCGCCAGGTTCTCGATGTCGCGGGCCGAATCCGGTACTGGAAAGACAAGCTCGGGAGTCCTTTCCCCTACCTCGATTCGTTCTTCGTGATCATGCGCTCCAACTTTCGCGAGATTCCGCAGTATCTCCAGCTGCTCGGCGAAAACGGCTTCGAAGAAGCGGCCTTGCAGACGATGCAGATGAACCCCCAGAATACGAGTCGTTTTCCGATGCTCGAACAGGATGAGTCCATCGAGAGCGAAGCGGAGGTTCGAGAACTGCACCGCATCCTGTCGGACTGCCTTCCGCGGGAACGGGCGCGCTTCCGTGCGATCCGTATCAGCGGGCTCACCTCGCTTTTCGATCGTTATCAGTTGGACCATTCGTTCCTGGATGAGCAATCCGAAGGTCTTTATCCCGACAGCCAGGGTTTGAACGAGCCATCGCAACCGGATCCGTGTCCGAATCCGTGGACGACACTGTTCGTTACCGAGAACGGCGACGCCAGCCTCTGCTTCCTGTCGGAGGCGGTGGGCAATGTTTACGAAGAGCCAATCTCCACGATCTGGAACAACCCCAGGGCGTTGGCCAAGCGTAGCCGGATGCTGGCCGGCCGGTATTTGGAGGCCGGGTGCTCGGAACAATGGTGTGGCTGGCGGCAAGGGGAACAGTGCCGGCACGAATCCGCGAATTCGGTGCGCGAGATGCTGGTGCAGATCCGGCAACTGGACGCGCTCGCGCTCAGTTCGCCGCCGCTGGAACCTGCTGCGACGCCGCTGGGCGCGGTTCGGCGGCAGTTGCAGGCTCGCGACGCGAGAATTCAGGAACTGGAAGCGATGTTCGCCGACATGAACCGGTTGCACATCGCGATGCACGAAGAAGGTCAACGCTACATCGATGAGTTGGAGGCGCGCCTGACCGCCGTCGCGGTCACCGGGCACAAGCCCACGCCGTCCTTGTGGAAGCGGCTCGGGCGGTTTCTTCAGTCGTAAGCAGGGACACGCCCGCGCTTACTGCTTCAATTCCGCGGCCACTTCGGCGGCCACCTTACGGGCCGTTTCCACATCGCCCTTGGGGAAGCTGATGGCGCCGACGCGAGGATGTCCGCCCCCGCCGTAACGCTCGCAGATCGTCGCGATGTTGTGCTTCAACGGACCCGGCACCCAGGGGTTCGAGCCTACCGATACCTTGGTCCGGAAACTCTGGTTGCTGACCGACACCACGAACACCGAATCCGGATACAGATAATACGGAATGAACTTGTTGTAGCCTTCCACCTCATGGCCGATCAGGTCGAACGTCACCACGCCCTTGTCGTGGGTGGCCACGCGGCGAATCAGGTCGATGGACTTCAAATGACGCTCATACAGAGGCGTCCACAACTCGTTCACACGAGGGTCGCGCATGATCTCGTCGAGCGTCTGGTGCTGCATCAGGCGGATCACATGATGCACGAGGTCCGAACCCTGCGCCCCTTCGATCACCAGCGTGATCTTCATCGCCGCGGCGCCCAGTTCCACGGCCGCCTTGGGCGACTCGTAACGCGCGCTGTCCACGATGTCCGCCCAGCGAACGAGTTCCTCGAGATCCGGCGCTTCGTAGCCGAACTTGTCCCGCGCCACGTGGCAGATGAACTTGGTGCACGACGGATAGGTGGGGTCGAAGAACAGGTGGCGGCCTTCGCGAGTCGATTCGTAATTGCGCTGGTCTTCGGGCGTCAGAAACGCGCTCTGGTGATGATCGAACCACCAGGTGAGCTTCGGATTCGGAGAGTATTTGAAATCGACGATCGCGTTGATGTCGCCGTCGAACAGCTCGTCCTCAAACAACTGCGAGGCCTTGTGGGCCATCCCGGTGTAGGAAAAATCGGCGTTCGGGTGGTACTTGTCGCGCAGGAACCGGCTGAAAAAAGCGGCCGAAGCGGCGCCGTCAAAACAATGATCGTGATAGAGAATTCGAACCTGCATGTAAAGTGTGCCGGAAAACCTTCTAGGTTCTCGCACTTGGCATGGTTTTGCAAGTCCCCGGGCTGGAACGTTATCTTGGGAAATTCATGATCGAAACTTACGCCTATGCCCGCGCCGGTTTGCTTGGCAATCCGAGCGACGGCTATTTTGGACGCACCATCGCATTTTTGGTCCGGGATTTCCGGGCGCGCGTGCTCCTTTATCCCTCCGCGCGGCTGGAAATTCGCGCGTCAAAAGCCGATACACCCATCTTCGAAAGCATCGACGATCTGTATTCCACCACCCGGTGGCGCGGCTATTACGGCGGCATCCGCATCCTGCAAGCGCTGATTGTCCGCTTCATGGATTATTGCCGCGAACAGGGCCTCACGCTGCCCAACCGGAACTTCACGCTCGAATACGAATCGACGATTCCGCTGCGCCTGGGCATGGGCGGGTCGAGTTCCATCATCATCGCCGCGCTGCGCGCACTTTGCGAGTACTACAAAGTCGACATTCCGCCCGCCGTGCAGGCTCGCCTGGCGCTTGAGACCGAAACCCGCGAACTCGGCGTCACCGCCGGCCCGCAGGATCGCGTCATCCAGGTTTACGAGGGCATGGTCTACATGGACTTCGATCGCCAACTGATGGAAAGCCGCGGGTACGGCGAGTACGAGCGTCTGGACCCGTCGCTGCTGCCGAATCTGTACGTCGCCTACCGCACAAGCCTGAGCGAGGGGACCGAGGTCTTTCACAACAACATCCGCGAGCGCTGGAACCGCGGCGAGGCTCCGGTAGTGGACGCGATGCAACGCTGGGGCGAGATCGCGAGGCAGGGTCGCGACGCGATCGTCGCCGGGGACCAGCAGCAGTTGCACCGTCTGATCAACGAGAATTTCGACCTGCGCCTGAGCATCTATCAGATCGATCGCGGCAACCTCGAGATGATCCAGGCGGCGCGGTCGGTCGGCGCGTGTTCGCACTTTGCGGGATCGGGCGGCGCGATTTCCGGCCTGTACCACGGCGAGGAGATGTACCAGAACCTGGTGGCGGCGATGCGTCCGCTGGGGGTGGCGGTGCTGAAACCTTCGATTCTGCCGTCCTAGTACGGGAGTAGGACTTCATATCCCGCTACCTTCCTATCGCCTCGCTTTGCACGAAGGTCGATACTGGGTGGGCGATGATCTACGAACGGAAACGAGTGTACGCGAGCTCTCCGGGTGGGTTTTACCGGTTGCAGAAGGAAGGTAGCGGTAAGAGTCTGTTTGGGTTCGGAAACGGTTCGGGGTTCGTGCAACTGAGCGACCGGGAAGGTACGGAATGGCGCGGACAGAGCATTCCGAACGACATGAATGGCGGGCATTCGTTTCGTTTTCAGAACGAAAAGGGTGAGACGTTGACGGGCATTTCCGACGGTCAGACGTTGATGTTGCGGGACGCCCGCGGCCGGGCTTGGAAGGGCGTCATCGATTAAAGGGTCAGGCGATCAGGTCATCATACTCGGCGTGTGTGCCGATCCAGATCCACAGCAGGCCGCCTTCCACTTCAACCGCAATGGCGCGATATTTCAGACCGACTCTGGCGCTCCAATACCGGCCGGCCTTCTTCAGCTGAATCGAGGGATGACGGGGGTCGCGGCGCATCAACTCGAACGCCCTATCCGCGAGCGTTCGAATTTCTTCCGGCAACTTAAGATACGACTGCCAAAAACTGTGAGCCGCCCAATGCCTCACAACTCAAACGACCGGCCTTCGGCATGTTCGCGCAATGCTCGCTCGGCCAGGCGATCCAGTTTGCCGCCTTTACTGTCGGCTTCAATCTGCCGGTCCCATTCATCGGCCTCGCGATTGGCAAACCATTCGCGAAACGTCCGCAGTTCCTCTTCGTTTAGCAGTTCGACTTCTTGCTGCAAGGCTTCTACGCGACTCATGACGGCACTCCTGCTTCGAGTATAGCCAGAGCTACGCCAGAATCCCGATCACCGCGTGCATGCGGCCGGAGCGGTCTCCGTCGCGCCGGAACGAGTGCAGTAGCCCCGCGTCGCACTTCGTACACGCCTGCAACACATCCACTGCCACGACGCCCGCGTCCTCCAACTGTCTGCGATTGATCGCCGGCAGATTCAGATGGGGCTTGCCGTGCGCGGGTAACTCCACCATCGGGAACTGCGCCGCCACATCGGCGCTTACCTCGTAACAACATTCGCCGATCGCCGGGCCGATCGCCGCAATCAAATCCTGTGGACGGCTGCCGAACTCGGCCTGCATCCGCTCCACGGCGCGGCGGACGATCGCCTTTGCGGTTCCCTTCCAGCCGGCGTGTATCGCGGCTACCGCCTTATGAACCGGGTCCGCCAGCAGGATCGGGACGCAGTCCGCTGTGCGAATGGAAATGGCCGTCCGCGGCGCGTTCGTAACCAGGGCGTCGCCTTCGCCGAGTTCCCCGCCGCTGGCGCACGCCGCCTCCACCAGGTGGACGTGATCGGAATGCGTCTGTTTCAGCGTCGCGGTAACTTCGCCGGGCCAATCGTTCGACAAGGCTGTACCAAAGCCGTGCCGCAGCCATGTCTGCTCGTCGAACAGCGTGCTGCGGTAGACGTGGTCCTGCGCCCCGAGAGAAAACGCCATGACCTACGAGTACGACACCAGGCGGAAGATTACCACCGCGGCGACGCCCAGCAGGACGAAAAACAGAATGATCCGGATCAGCATCGAGGTAACAAAACGCACGATCTTGAATCCGATAAACGCAATCGCCAGTAAGGCGGCTACAACACCGAGAATGAGAGTCATTTATTTGGGAAGGTAACGGCGAATCGCAAAATCGTACACGGCCGCGCCCAGCAATCCGCCGAGGATGGGAGCGACGATCGGAACTATATACACGCCGGTGGCGAATCCGGTGTTTTGAAAGCCGGCCACCCAGGTAAACAGGCGCGGACCAAAGTCGCGGGCCGGATTGATCGCGTATCCGTGCATGGTGCCGAAGCTCATGCCAATAGCGACGATGATCAAGCCCACCATCAGCGCGCCAAGATTGGCTCCCGGCGGCTGATTCGTTTCGTCGGTCACCGCCAGGATCATCAGCAACAATAGCGCGGTGCCGAGGATCTGGTCGATCCAGCCGGCGCTCATGGCTGTCGGGAACGCGGGTACGGTGGCGAACACGCTCGCGGTCTTTGCCAGCGCCGGATCGAAGGCTTCAAACGCGGGGCGATAGTTCAGATACACGATGGCGGCGCCGGCAAATGCGCCGGCGGTCTGCGCGATCGTGTACGGCAGAACTTTCGACCACGGGAAGCCGCGAAACGCCGCTAGCGTGACCGTTACGGCCGGGTTCAAATGCGCGCCCGACGTCTTGCCCGCGATGTAGATGCCCATCGTGACGGCAAGCCCCCAGGCGATGTTGATGTTGGTGACGCCGCCGTTGACGATCTCGCCGGGAATTCCCTTCCCGAACAGCACCACCGAGGCGACGACGCCCAGGCCGAACAGAATCAGCACCATCGTGCCTACGAATTCGGCGAGGAGTTCTCCGGCTAGACTTTTCGTTTGCATAATTTGCGACCAGCGCTCAGAGATTGTATCAACTGGAACATGAGAAACTGAAAGTTCACCCCCGTACACACGACAAAACCCATGACCGGTCACGAAACACGCCAGAAGTTTCTGGATTACTTTGCTCAGCACGGCCACCGCATCGTCAAGAGCTCTTCCCTGGTTCCCGCCAACGATCCCACGCTGCTGTTCACCAACGCAGGCATGAACCAGTTCAAGGACCTGTTCCTGGGCGCCGAAAAGCGCGACTATTCGCGAGCCACAACCTCGCAGAAGTGCGTCCGCGCCGGCGGCAAGCATAACGATCTCGAAAACGTCGGCTACACGCGCCGCCACCACACGTTCTTCGAAATGCTGGGCAATTTCAGCTTTGGCGACTACTTCAAGCGCGAAGCCATCGACTTTGCCTGGACGCTCATCACCAAGAATTACGGCCTTCCGAAGGACAAGCTGTACGTCACGGTGTTCCGCGAGGACGACGACGCGGAGAACCTTTGGCAGGAAGTGACCGGCATCCCGAAGTCGCGCATTTTCCGGCTGGACGAGAAGGACAATTTCTGGCAGATGGGCGATACCGGTCCTTGCGGGCCGTGTTCGGAAATCCATTACGATCTGGGTCCTGAGGCGGCGGCGCCGGGGCGCGAGAGCGAACAGTTCCCCGACGACGCCGGTGGGCGTTTTGTCGAAATCTGGAACCTCGTGTTCATGCAGTTCGACCGTGATTCGAGCGGCGTGCTCACCCCGCTTCCCCGCCCGTCGATCGACACCGGCATGGGGCTCGAACGCATCGCCGCCGTGATGCAGGGCAAGATGTCGAACTACGACACCGACCTGATCAAGCCGATTTGCGAAAAGGCCGGCGAGATTTTCAAGATTGCCTACGGCGCCGAGCCGGGCACCGATACGGCGATGCGCATCAACGCGGACCACGCGCGCGCGACGGCGTTCCTGATTAACGACGGCGTGGTTCCTTCGAACGAAGGCCGCGGCTATGTGCTACGCAAGATCATGCGCCGGGCGATGCGCCACGGCCGCCGCGCCGGCATGACGGGACCGTACCTGCACGAACTCACGCGGTTCGTCGCCGAGTTCATGAGCAGCGCGTACCCGGACATGCTGGAGAGCATTCCACGCGTGTCGCGGATCGTGAAGGACGAAGAGAATCGCTACGCCACAACGTTCCAAGTAGCCGAAAAAATCTTCAACGACGAAGCGAAGAAGGCGGCCGGCGGCGTGCTGCCCGGCGCGGCTTCGTTCAAGCTGTACGACACCTACGGCCTGGCGCTGGATGAGCAGGAAGACATGGCTCGCGAGTTCGGCCTCGCCATCGACAACGCGGCGTTCCGCGAGGAGATGGAAAAGCAGCGCACCCGCGCTCGCGCGTCGTGGAAAGGCGCCGACAAGACGAACGTTCCCGAGGTCTATAAATCGCTTCCGACTTC
>JAFDVT010000682.1 GCA_018268875.1 Acidobacteriota bacterium | reverse complement strand
GTTTCCGCAGGCTGATGTCGTGCACCGAAAAGAAGCGGCAGGAAGTTTGCGGGCAGATCGACAGCCGCCATTCGGTTTGCACCTGGCCCAGCGGAAGTTCCAGGGTCAACGGCGCCGGTTCTTGCAATAGGCGTTGCGCATCGGCCGCTCCGACCACGTCCGCGAGCGCTAGATGGCCGGTGGAAAATCCCGCCAGTTCGTCGAAGGCGGCGTTCGTTTCCGCAACCACGCCACCGGGGTCGACGATGACCAAGCCCACGGGCGCGGCGGCAAATACGGCCTTGTAGCGATCCAGTTCGGACGTTGCTGTGGCCATTCCCTTATGTTACGCAAGTTACCCCTGGCGATTTATTTCGGTTTGTGAAATAATGACCGCATGAGCACCGACGCCCAAGTTGCCGAACAGTGGGAAGAATTCGTTAAAGATCGTTACGATCCGAATAAAACCAAAGAAGACTTTCGCAATTACGAAAAAGCCACACCCGGCGTGCGCGAGTTTTACCGCGAAAACCACGTCAAACAAACCGTGGATTTCGTCACCGCCAAAAAGAAAGACTACATGGTGCTCGACAAAAAGCGGATGGGCATTTGGGAGGCCGTGGCGTTCCTTGACACCCTGGTCGACGACAGCGACCCCGATACCGATCTGACGCAGGTTGCTCATGCCTTGCAGTCGGCCGAGGCGGCGCGCAAGGACGGCAAACCCGATTGGTTCGTGCTCACGACCTTTGTTCACGACCTGGGCAAGATTCTGTGCTCGTACGGCGAACCGCAGTGGGCCGTCGTGGGCGATACGTTCCCTGTGGGCTGCGCGTTTTCAGACCGCATCGTGTTCCCGCAGTTCTTTGCCGGCAACCCCGATTCGCGCGATCCTCGCTACAACACCGAAAACGGCATGTACGAACCCGGTTGCGGCCTCAAGAACGTCCACATGTCGTTTGGGCACGACGAGTACCTGTACCACGTCACCAAGGATTACCTGCCGGAACCGGCGCAGTACATGATCCGGTACCACTCGTTTTATCCCTGGCACCGCGAAGGCGCCTATGAGCATCTGCTCGATGCCAAGGATCGTGAAATGCTGCCGTGGGTGAAGGAATTCAATCCCTACGACCTCTATTCGAAGAGCGACAGCGCGCCCGATATCGATCAGTTGCGTCCCTACTACACGGACCTGATCAACAAGTACTTTCCAGAAAAACTGAACTGGTAAGTTACTTGCCAAAACGCTCGTAAGCGCCCGGTTCCTTCCACCAGTAGCCCTCGGCCTCCCGCACCGGATCGTACTTCGGATTCGGATGCGGGAACTTGGCCTTCACTTCCTTCAGCCAGGCATCGAGCGTGCCGTTCAAATCGCGTGCCCGGGCCGCCTGCGCGCTGGCGAGGTCGTTCTGCTCGCCGATGTCGGCCTTCAGGTTGTACAACTCCAGATGGTTGTCTTCATGGAACCGGATCAGCTTCCAGTCGCCCAGGCGTATGGCGCTCGCGGGACGTCCCAGTTGGTTGCTGTAGTGCGGATAGTGCCAGAACAGAGGCCGGATCTTCGCCGCCGCCTTCGCCCGCAGTAGCGGCACATAGCTTCGCCCGTCGATCTTCGGCGTGCCGGTCGTTACGCCGGCAAGTTCCGCCAGGGTAGGGAAGTGGTCGACGCTGATCACCGGCGTGTCGTCCATCACTCCCGCGCGAACGCCCGGGCCTTTGACGATCAGCGGGACGCGGACGCCGCCTTCGTACACATGTCCTTTGCCTTCGCGCAGAGGCCAGTTCGACGTGGTAGGCTTCAGCTTCCATTCGGGCGCGCTCAGGCCGCCGTTGTCGGACGTGAAGATCACCACCGTGCGATCCGCAAGCCCGTTGTCCTCGATCGCCTTCACCACTTTGCCCACAGCATCGTCCAGACTCTGGATCATCGCCGCGTAAATCGGGTCGTTCTGCCGCGCGCCCGACACGATCTTGCCGGCGAACTTGTCGATGTACGCTTTTTTCGCCTCGAGCGGCACATGCGGCGCGAAATGCGGCACGTAGGCAAAGAACGGCTTGTCTTTGTTGCGTTCGATGAACCCCGCCACTTCCTCGCCCAGGCGGTCCGTGATGTACTCGCCGGGCTTGCCTTCAAAAATCTTGCCATCGGGACCCGTCTTCCATCCCGGATAAAAGTAATTGCCAGCCGCGCGTTCGGGACTGAACACGAAGTCGAACCCCTGCGAATCCGGCTTGAACCCAGCGCCGCCCAGGTGCCACTTGCCGAACTGCCCGCTGACGTAGCCCTTGGGCTTCAACGCTTCGGCAATTGTCACCTCTTCGTGCGGCAACTGCTGGACGCAATCGTCGGCGATCAGCTTCGAATACGGCGTCGGATGCTTGCCGGGCAGGTAATTCGTGATGCCGAGCCTCGCCGGGTACTTGCCGGTCATGATGCTGGCCCGCGTCGGCGAACACACTGGGCAGGCCGCGTACGCGTTGGTGAACTTGACGCCCTGCGCCGCCAGTTTGTCGATGTTCGGCGTCTCGTAAAACTTGCTGCCAAAGCAGGCGAGGTCGGTCCAGCCCAGGTCGTCGGCCAGGATGAAGACGAAGTTCAACGGCTTGGCCGCCGCCGGAGTCTGCGCGATGGCAGCCGCGGCCGCCGCCGTTGTTGTGGTCAAAAACGTTCGACGATTCATAGCGATGAAAACTCTACCTTCAACTCTGTTCGGAATTGTACATTGCGCGAACCCGTGAACCGGGCGCCTGCTCAAACATTGCCGCCAGAAAAATTGCAAAAATACTCTATGGGAAATCGCATACTGGGAGTCCTGATGTTGCTTCTCTCCGCGGCGGAACTCGCCTTCGGACAGGCATCATCCATTAACGGCCAGATCCTCGGAACTGTCACCGACGCCACGGGCGCTGCCATCGCGGGAACCAAGGTCACCGCCACAAACATCAACACCGGCTTGCAGCAGACCGCCGAAACCGAATCGAGCGGGCTGTACCGCTTCAACCTCCTGCCGCTCGGACAGTACGAACTGACCTTTGAGAAAGCCGGTTTTGCGCGGTTGAAGCAGACCGGCATCGAGGTAAACGCCGGCGCTACCGTCACGCGCGACGTCGCCCTGCCTCTTCCCACGGTGAGCACCGAAGTGGTCGTGAACGCCTCGGCCGGAGCCATCGACCCTAGCCGTACCGACACG
>JAFDVT010000681.1 GCA_018268875.1 Acidobacteriota bacterium | reverse complement strand
TCCATCGCGCGGGTTCGCGAAGTGGTGTTGAGCCTCGATCCGAGCCTGACGATTTTTGGCGCCGAGACGCTGGAACAGCACATGAACCTGCCCACACTCCCCGCGAGGTTCGCCGCCGGGGCGATGACCATATTCGGCGCGATCACGATGCTGCTCGCGGCCATCGGCATCTATGGCGTTACGGCGTTCGCGGTGTCGCAAAGAACGCGCGAAATCGGCATCCGCATGGCCATTGGAGCAGCGCCGGCGCAGATTGCGAAGCTGTTCCTGAGCCGGGCGTTTGTGCTGGTCGGAATCTCAGCGGCCGTGGGCGCGCTGCTGGCGATGTTCGCCACCGGTATGCTTACGCCGATCCTGGTCGGCGTGGACCCCGCCGACTGGACCTCGCACGCCGCGGGCATCGCGATCATGGCTCTGGCGGGCATCGCCGCCTGCCTGATTCCGGCGCGAAGGGCGGCGGGTCTCGATCCGGCCCAGTCGCTACGTCGCGACGGGTAACAACACGCGAAAGATCGAGCCGTTGCCGGGTTCGCTTTCCACCAGCAGTTTGCCGCCGTGCTCGTCGACGATCTTCGACACGATGGGCAGGCCGAGGCCCACGCCGTCCGGCTTGGTGGTGAAGAACGGGTTGAAAATGTTCACCAGGTTCGTTTCGGAAATGCCGCTGCCGCGGTCGATCACAGCGACCTCCACTTGCGAACCCACCATTCGCGTACGCACGGTGATCGTCGCTTTTGCGGGCGAGGCCTGCGCGGCGTTCAACAGCAGGTTGTAAAACACACGCTCCATCAGTTCCTCATCCATCGGCGCCGGGCGAACCTCGGGCGCGTAGTTGCGATGTACAGTGGCCGTGGTGTGACGTTCGACGTCGCGTACCGCGCGATCGATCACCGCGCCGATATCGGCGGGAGCGATGCGAAGCGGTGTCGGCTTGGCAAATTCCAGGAACCTCGTGATCAATGAATTGGTGCGATCCACTTCGGTCGAAATAAAGCCCGCCACTTCCTTGGCCACTTCATCGCCGGCGGGCAAGGTCTTGTGCAGCAGTTCGGCGGAACTCTTGATGGTGCTCAACGGATTGCGAAGTTCATGCGCCAGGCCGCCCGTCATCTGCCCGAGGGCGGACAAGCGGTCGGCTCGGCGAACCGCATCTTCCGCGGCCTGTAGCGACGCGTTGGCGATGGCCAACTGTTTCGCCGCGGCCTCCGCATCTCGCGCCTTGATTCGATTTTGGACGGCCAGTTGATAGGTCAAAAATCCAACGATGCAGAGTGACGCGATGCGCAGCAGGAGTTCGGCGGCTTGGTCTTCGGGAATGTATTCGTCCTCCTGCAGAAACAGCAGGAACGATACGTACGACAAGCTGGCCACCACGGTGATCAGGGTCGCCGGAAGCGCTTCCTGTGTGGTCGCGGCGGCGATGATGGGAATCACCAGCATGAAGTAATAGCTGCTGCGGATGCCGTCCGTGTAGCCGATCAGCCCGTAGCAAAGTACGAATTTGATGACGATGGCGACGGCCTGTCCGCGGGGCTTTTGAAAGGCCGCAATGCGCGGTTCCAGCAGTTGAAACACGGCCATCAGCGTAAGCACGGTGGCTTCTGGTACTGTGTGTACGGGGCCGAACCAAGCGATGGCCCCAAAGAAAATCAGCCATCCGATGTCGTGGGTCCGCAGTTTCATCTCGTTTCGTCTCTCGCTCTATCGGATGATGTGACACAATAAGAAAACACGTCTTCTAGTATTCTCCATGAGCGATCTCAATCAACCAGTGTCCCCCGCCGAGGCAGTGCCTTCCGCTGAGGATTCGCAGACCGAACAGACCGAAACGTCCTTCGGCGATATTCTCTCGCAGTTCGAGCAGGAGCATCGCGCGGAATCGGCATCTTCCGGTACCGAAACCGTCCAAGGCACAGTCGTCTCCGTCAACCCCGACAACATCGTCATCGACATCGGGCGCAAGTCCGAAGGTGTGTTGTCGCTCGATCAGTACAAGGCCAACGGTGGCGACCCGGACATCAAGCCGGGCGACAACGTGACGGTGATGGTCAAGGGCACAACGTCCGAAGGCTATTACGAGTTGTCGGTGCTCCGCGTGGAACGCCCGAAGGATTGGACCGGCATTCAAGCCGCGTTCGCCGAAAAGCGCGCCGTCGCGGGCCGCGTCGTCGAATCGGTAAAGGGTGGGCTGCGCGTCGACATCGGCGTCCGCGCCTTCATGCCCGCTTCGCGTTCCGGCGCCAAAGATGTGCCGGAGATGGAAAAGCTGATCGGCGAGGAGATCCAGTGCCGCATCACCAAGCTGGACATTGAGAAGGAAGACGTCGTAGTGGACCGCCGGGTGGTGCTTGAAGAAGCCGCCGCCGTGGCCCGCGGCGAAGCGTTCGCCCAGTTGAAGGAAGGCGATGTCCGCGAAGGCAACGTCCGCTCGCTCACCGAATTCGGCGCGTTTGTCGACATCGGCGGGTTTGACGGCCTGGTGCACGTCAGCGACATGAGCTGGGATCGCGGCGCCAAGCCTGGCGACGTGGTCGGCGTCGGCGACCGTGTCAAAGTTCAGATCCTCAAGATCAACCAGCAGACCAAGAAAATCTCGCTGGGCATGAAGCAGTTGATTCCGGACCCGTGGAGCCTGGCCGCTGAAAAGTACAAGCCCGGCACGCGCGTCACCGGCAAGGTTGCCCGTCTCACCGACTTCGGCGCGTTCGTCGAACTCGAGCCCGGCATCGACGGTCTCATCCACCTGTCGGAAATGTCGTGGTCCAAGAAGATCCGCAAGCCCTCTGAAGTTCTGAAGAAGAACGAACAGGTGGAAGCGGTGGTTCTGCAGGTGAACGCCGCCGACCATCGTATCGGCCTCGGCCTCAAGCAGGCGCTGGGCGATCCGTGGGATGCCGTCGAAGAAAAGTACCCCCGCGGCACGATTGTCGAAGCCCCCATCACCAACCTCGCCAAGTTCGGCGCGTTTGTGGACCTGGGCGACGGCATCGAAGGCATGATCCACATCGGCGACATCAGCGGCGAAAAGCGTCTGGAACACCCGAACGAAGTTCTGAAGTCCGGGCAGACCGTTAAGGCGCAGGTGCTCGAAATCGATCGCGACCGCCGCCGTCTCCGCCTCGGTATGAAGCAGCTTGAGCCGACCCCGGCCGACCACTTCATCGCCGAGCACAAGGAAGGCGACATCGTCAGCGGACGTCTGGTGGAAGTGCACGCTTCGGCCGCCAAAGTCGAACTCGGCGACCGCGTCACCGGCATGTGCAAGTTCAAGAGCCAGGCGCAGAAGGACAAGGAAGCCGCTTCGGCCAACAGTCCGAAAGCCGACATTTCTTCGGCCGCGGCACTGCTCACCGCCAAGTTCAAGGGCGGTGGCGGTAGTTCGGCTCCGGCCGCCGACGTCCCAAAACCGGGACAGGTGAGAAAGTTCCGCATCACCCGGATCGACACCGTCAACAAGCGGATCGACCTGGAACTCGCCTAAGCCAACCTCGAGTATTCAATCACTTACGCCCTGTCCCGGAACAAAAACCGGACAGGGCGTTACATTTTTCGGTCTGGTGCGTCACACAACTGGAGAATTGCATAGAGAATGGCGGGAGCTACTCAGATTCTGTCCGGAACCGCAACCAGCTTGTCGAGCGCTCGCATGGATGAATTCGCGTTGATCCGCGCGGCCCAGGCCGGAGACCAGTCCGCCTTTGAGCAACTGGTCCGTTCCTACGACCAAAGCGTATTGCGGCTTGCTTTGAATTTGCTGCGCTCGCAGGAAGACGCCAGCGACGTGTACCAGGAGGCGTTCCTCCGGGTCTACAAGAACATCAACTCTTTCCGCTTCGACTGTAGTTTCCACACCTGGCTGTACCGCATCGTCACCAACCTCTGCCTGGACCATCTGCGCAAACGCAAGGTCCGCCGCGAGGAACCCGCGGTGGTCGCGACCTCCGAAGGCGTTCTGGATCGCCTCGATTCGGTGACCGAAGAGCGCGCCGACGGCGACCCCGCGCGGCGCATGCACAGCGACCAGCTTCGCGCCCGCATCCAGGCCAAGCTCGAGGAACTGACGCCTCGCGAACGCATGGTGTTTGAGATGCGCCATTTTCAAGGCATGCGTCTTCGGGCCATCGGCGAGGTGTTGGGCACCACCGAGGAAGCCGCCAAGAACTGCCTGTTCCGTGCCACGCAAAAGATGCGTAGCGCCTTGGGAGACTTCCAATGACGGAACAACGCGATTGCGACCTCGTACAACAACAGTTGAGCCTCCTGCTGTACGGCGAGCTTTCGTTTGACCAGGAAGAGGCGATCCATTCGCATATCGCCGCCGGTTGCGAAGCTTGCCGCGTCGCGCTCGAAACCGAACGCGAACTCCACGAAATGATGGAAGCGCAGGCCGCCGGCATGGAACCTGCCGCCGATCTGCTTTTGGCCAACCGCCGCAAGCTGATGGATTCGGTCACCGCGCTCCCTGTTCCCGGTCGCGAACCCTTGTGGACGCGGATTCGGATGGCCGCGACGATGATCGCGCCCGCCCCGGTGTGGCGGATGGCCGCCGCCTGCGGTTTGCTGATGCTCGGGTTCGTAGGTGGGCGAGCGTACGCCGAACGTCCCCCGGCGCAAACCGCCATGATGGAGGGCCAGCATCCGATGTCGGCCCGCGTCCGTCAGGTGGAAGCCGATGGTTCGGGCATGCTGCGCCTGGTTGTGGATGAAACGCGCCAGCGCACGGTGGTCGGCAGCGCCGACGATGCCGCTATTCGCCGCCTTTTGATTTCCGCCGCGGTCGACCCGTCCGACGCCGGGTTGCGCGGTGAAACCGTCGAGATTCTGCGGACGGCCGCGCCCAGCGAAGAGACGCGCGAGGCGCTGCTGCACGCGATGCTGCGCGACGCCAACGACGGTGTTCGCCTGCGCGCGCTCGAAGGCTTGAAGCCCTACGCGTCGCAGCCCGATGTCCGCCGCGCCATGGCGGAGGTCCTGTTGCGCGACCTGAATTCCGGTGTCCGTACGCAAGCGGTGGACGTCCTCACACAGAGCCGCGCGGACATGAATACCGAAATCCACCTGGTGGGTGTATTTCAGGAACTGATGCAGCGGGAAAGCAACGACTACATCCGCATGCAGTGCCAGCGTAAACTGCGGGAGTGGAAGGCTTCCGACGAAGTTTACTAAGGCCGTAAGAATGAAGATACTGGCCATCATCATCACATGGTTGTTGGCCGCGCCGATCGCAATCCTGTCCGGCCAGCCGCCGGCGCCACCGCCTTTTCAGCAACTCCCCTTGGCTCGCGAAGGAGCAACCTGGGTGCAGGCCACCACGGGAGCCTTTCCGTGCGCCATTCGAGGTTCGGTGAAGGTGGTCGCAACAGGATCGGTATCGGTACGCGGCATGTCGCGCGACGATTGCGGGTTCCGCATCAAGCAGCGCGTTCCAGCCACCGGCAATAGCGAAGCAAGCGCGCGCAGCCAGATGCGCGGCTTCGAAATCCTCAGCCGGTCGGTTGTCGAAACCTCGATCCTCACGGTCACACCCGGCGATAGCAGCGTCGCGTACCTGGAAATTGAAATCTGGGTGCCGTACACGATGCGCGAAACGGTGGTGAACACCAAGTTCGGCGCGCTGAAAGCCTTTGCCGTGGATGGCGCGGTGAAGATGGAAAGCGGCGGAGGTCCCGTAGAGGCCGACAAGATCGGCGGTTCGGCGATCCTGCGCACGGCGGGCGGCCAGGTGAGCATCGGCACAGTAGGCGGCGCGTTGCACTGCTATTCGGGCGGCGGCTACATCCACGTCCAGCGCGTCAACGGCGAGGCCTGGTGCGACACGGCGGGCGGCGACATCCGCATCGGCGAGGTTTTGGGGTCCCTGCATCTGACCACTGGCGGCGGCAACATCGAGGTCGAGAAGGCCGGCGGCAATGTTTCCGCGAGGTCGCTGTCGGGCATCATCGATATTCAGGACGCCTCCGGCGTGGTGACGGCGGTGGCGCGCGGCGGATCGATCCAGATTGGCAATGCCAAGGGCGTTCGCTGCGAGGCCAGCGGCGGCGCGATCAAGGTTCGCTCGCAGGACGGACCGCTGCGTGTGAGCACCGCGCTTGGCAACATATTGGCTTCCCTGCTGCCCGGCGGCAACCGTTTTGAGGACTCCTTCCTCAACTCCGAATCCGGCGACGTGACCTTGCTGATTCCCGCGGCCTTTGGCGTGTCCATCGCCGCGATGAACGAGACGCCGGGCATGCGGGGCCTGATCG
>JAFDVT010000680.1 GCA_018268875.1 Acidobacteriota bacterium | reverse complement strand
TACGATCTGCAAATGATGACAGGCTGGTACGCGATGATCGCCATGGCGGCAATGCTGTACGTTCCCCGCTGGCAGCAGCAGCAACAACAACAGCAGGCATTGCCGGAAGGCGCCAATAGCCAGGGATGGAACAACGATCCTCATCATCCGGTATGGTGGGCAGAAGAGCAGCAGCAACAGCAGCAGCAGCGCGCCAGGGAGACGGACATGGCGCCGGTAGGTAAAGACGATCGATGAAGAAGGTGGCATTAATGGGCGCAGCCTTCGACACGACGAATCTTGGAGTGAGCGTTCTTGCAGCATCCGCCATCCGGAATGTGAAGCGGACGTACCCGGGTGCGGAAGTCTATCTCTTCAACTACGCGCGTACGCCGGAGGTCTGGCCGGTGCGCATCGAACCGGGTCAACCGCCGTTGCCGATCCGCCTGGAACCGATCCGCTTTTCGAAATGGCTCCTGCAGTCGAACAACATCCTGTTCCTGATCGCGCTGGCCTGCCTCGCGCGCCTTTGGCCACCGCTTCTACGGCGCAACCATACGCTACGGGAACTGAGTTCGACGGACCTGTGCCTGTCGATCGCCGGCGGCGACAGCTTTAGCGACATCTACGGCCTCACCCGGCTGTTGTACATCGGCCTGCCGCAGGTTCTGGCCATCTTGTGCCGATCAAAGCTCGTGTTGCTGCCACAGACGATCGGGCCGTTTCAGGGCAAAGCGGGACGCTGGCTCGCCGGGTTCATTTTAAGAGGCGCATCGGTGGTCTATTCCCGGGACGAAGGCCGCGCGGACGCCATCCGCAAGTTAGGAAATTTGACGGCGGCGGAATCCAATAAAGTCCGGTTCTGTTACGACCTGGGCTTTGACGTCGATCCATCGGCGCCGCCGGAAATCGACCTGCGAGGTTTTAGTCCGGCCATCTTAGACGATACGAACCTCGTAGGCCTCAACGTCAGCGGCCTGTTGATGGATGCTCGAAAGCAGTTCGGATTCTCGATGTCATACCGGGATGTCGTTCTTGGCACATTAGAGTACTTTTTGGGACAATGTAACTGCCCGGTACTACTGGTCCCCCATGTGCTGGGCCCTACTGTGGATGGGGACTGGGCGATTTGCCACGAACTATACGAGTCATACAGAATACGCTATCCTGGCCGAATTGGCGTGGTGAATCGTAAGTACGATTACGATGAAATGAAATATCTAATCGGACGGTCTAGTTTCTTTGTGGGAGCCCGAATGCACGCCTGCATTGGCGCGTTATCACAAGAAGTGCCGGTAGCGGCAATTGCCTATAGCGACAAGTTCGAAGGCGTCATGCAAAGCGTAGCGGACGGACAGCGGATTACGGTGGATTTGCGGAAAGGCTCCAGCCAGGAAGCGCTGGCCGCGATTCAGGATATTTATGGGAGGCGCGAACAGATCCGCCAGGAACTGGCCCAGCGCATACCCCAAGTCAAAGCAGTTCTTGCCAATCTTTTGGCCGATGTATAAGTCTTTATGTCATTAGCACTTAGACCGATTCGACATTCTTCGCCGTCCATGGCGATGTCTGAAAAAGAAAGCTCCGGGATTTCGGCGGCTTCCATCCTGTTTGCGCTTCGCAAGCGCAGGTGGTGGATTCTCGGTCCGCTATTTCTTGTCCCGTTGGCGACCATCGGCTTTGTGCTCAAATTGCCCGACGTCTATACGTCGACGGCCATCTTTATGCTGATGCAGCAGCCGGTTCCCAAACAGTATGTCGACCAGTTCAACAGCACGTCGAATGCGGAAGTGATCCGGGGCGTCGCGCGCCAGGTGTTGGCGCTGCCGAGGTTGAGCGGCGTTGTCGACTCCTTCGGGCTGTACCCGGAAGACAGAGGGCAACTGACTTCCGAGCAAATGGGCGAAAAGCTGCGTGACCAGATCAAGGTCGAGCCGGTGGACCAGGTGGGTCCGCGCAACGATTTTGCGGCGTTCCGCTTGTCATACACAGCGGAAGATGCCAAACGCGCCCAACAGATTTTGAGCCAGATTGCGTCGTTGTTTGTGGAAGTCAACCTCCAGGAACGCGGCACCAAGGCGCAAACGACAACGGCGTTTTTGAAGAACCAGGTGGAAGTGGCCAAGGAACGCATGGACCGCCAGGAACAGGTGTTGATCAACGTCAAAATGAACAACATCAGCCAGAATCCGGCGGTGAATCAGGCAAAACTCGGCGCCATCAGCGACTTGCGTCTCCAGCTACAGAACACCAACACCACCCTTAGCCGGTTGGCCCAGCAGCGTACGCAACTCGAGGCGGTTCTCAATGCCGGCCTCGTCCGGGTCCAGAACGAGCGGACCACCCTGCTGAATACCTACACCGCCAAGCATCCCGAAATCGTGAAGCGCGACAACGAAATCGGGACCATCCAGTCGTTAATCACGGCCGTTCAGAACGGTACGCCGTTGCCTCCCGCGACCTCGCTTCGGGACCCGATCCTGTCTCAGGTGGTCAGCCAGGTGGATGCCAATCAGGCGGAAACCGAGCGTTTGACCAAAGAACAGCAAGCCGTGCGCGAGGAAATGCAGCGCTACCAGGCGGGCTTGCTGGCGGCTTCGAGTCCGGTCAAGGAACACGAACTGGAACGGGCGCAAAAGGATTACGACACACTCAAAAGCGAGTACGAAGACTTGCAGGCGAAATTCTTTCGTTCGCAGATGGCCGTGAATCTCGAAGAGGATCAGGCCGGACAGAGTTTCCGCCTGATCGATCCGCCCAATCTCCCGGCAAAACCGTCGGGACCGCAGCGTTTAAAGATCAGCCTGGCATCCATCGGAGCGGGTTTGGCGATTGGGCTTCTGCTGGCGTTCATAATGGAATTGCGGCAGCAGACCTTCCTGCGCGAAGTGGATTTGCGCAAAGAATTCGCCGGCGCCCTGGTGATTGGAATCCCGGTCATCACAACACCATCGGAAGATCGAACTAGAAAACTCCGAATCGCGGCCGAAATGATGGCGGGAGTTATAATGGTATGCGCAGTAGCCGCCGCCGAATATTACGTCTTCTTGAACGGGTGAGTACTCCGTAAGTAACCTGAATCGAGTGGATTGGAATTCACCGCTTGCTTTATCAAGATCCTAAGAACAGCAGTACAGGCGCCGTGGCCAGTGGCGGGGAACTTTCCACCTCGCCAGTGCGGTCGATTGTAGCCTCGCGCAATCTGGAAAACCTGATCGTCGAAGAAGTTTCGCCGCCGTCTGAAAGCCGCATCATGGATCTCAAAAAGGGCGGCTCGATGGGCGCGGAACGCATGCGTTTGCTGCGTATGCGGCTGTGGGAACTGCGGCGATTGGGCCCGCTTAAAATCGTTGCGATTACCAGTTCCCTTCCCAAAGACGGAAAATCCACGATCGCGGTAAACCTTTCCACCGTTCTGAGCGACGGCAAACAACACCGCGTGTTGCTGGTGGAAAGCGACCTGCATTGTCCCGGCGTCGGCAACATCCTGCGAATTCCCAAGAACCCCGGATTGGCCGAATGTCTGGAAAAGGGCGTCGATCCGTTTGTTTGTATCCGGCGAATTGAGCCGCTCGGTTTCTATCTCCTGCAAGCCGGCATGGCCGAAGGACATCCGACCGATCTGATTCAGTCCGATGCGCTGCCCGACCTGCTGTCCTCGATGGCCCAGTATTTTGATTGGGTCGTGCTCGATACGCCGCCGGTATTTCCGGTCGCCGACACCATGTCTTTATGCCAGGCGAGCGACGCTGTATTGTTGGTTGTCCGTTCGGGTGTTACCCCCAAGGATAGTGTCAACGAAGCGATTGAGATGATCGGGTCCAACCGGATTGCCGGGCTGATTCTCAATGGCGCCGAAGAAATCAATAAGTCCTACTACAAGTACTCTTCCTATTACGGAACGAAGAAGTAAAATAGGCCGTGCTTAGTCTGAAAACCAAGGCTTACTATGTTTTGAAGCCGTTGGTTCCACAGTTCCTGGCGGTTCGTTTGCGACGCGCCATCGGCAAGCGCAAACGGATTGCCAACGCCGCGCTCTGGCCCATTGATGAGCACGCGGCGGCCGTTCCTCCCAATTGGCCGGGATGGCCGGACGGCAAAACATTCGCTTTCGTTCTCACCCACGACATCGAAGGACCCAAGGGCGTCGCGCAGGCTCCGCAACTGCTGGCGCTCGAAGCCCGGCACGGTGTCCGCTCCAGCTTTAACTTTGTCCCCGGCGACGGCGCAATTCCCGCCGCCCTGCGGCAGGCCGTCACCGATGCGGGTTCGGAAATCGGCATTCACGGGCTCGAACACGACGGGCGCCTGTTTTTCTCAAAGCGGGACTTTGCCCAAAAAGCGGCGCGGATCCGCGAATATATGCGGGATTGGGGCGCCTCCGGCTTCCGGGCGCCGTTCATGCACCACCGGCTTTCCTGGCAGCATCAGCTAGGCGCCGAGTACGACGCCTCGACGTTCGATACCGATCCCTTTGAACCGCAACCGGACAGCGTGCGAACCATCTTCCCGTTCTGGGTTCCCAATCCGGCGGGCAACGGCCCTTCCGGCGACGGCTATGTCGAATTGCCGTACACCCTGGTGCAGGATTCCACCCTGTTCCGGATCCTGGGTGAAACCGACATCGAAATCTGGAAGAAAAAGCTGGACTGGGTTGCGGCACACGGCGGAATGGCGCTGCTCGATACGCATCCCGACTACATGTATTTCGGAGACGGTCCAGCCCCCGACGGGATGTACCCCGCGCGCCTGTATGAAGAATTTCTGACGTACGCGAAAACGAAATACGGCGCTACGTACTGGCACGCTTTGCCCAGGGAAGTGGCGCGCCACTATAAGGCCTCGCTGCCGGACCTCGAAACCAGAAATAGCCGGAAGCGCATCTGCATGGTGACGCATAGCAACTATGAGACCGACAACCGTGTCCGGCGCTATGCGGAAGCCCTGGCCGGGCGAGGCGACTTGGTGGACGTCATCGCGATCGAAACCGGCGATGCGCCGCTGGGAGAGAAAACCATCGCGGGAGTCCGCCTGATCACCGTACAGCGCCGCGTCCGGAACGAAAAATCGCAATGGACCTACGCGTACCGCCTGCTCCGGTTCCTCGCCGTATCCTCGATGGAGCTGACGCGCCTGCACAAAACCGTCCGTTACGACCTTGTGCACGTCCACAATATCCCGGACTTCCAGGTGTTTTCGGCCTGGTACGCCAGGCTCCGCGGCGCCAAGGTAATTCTGGACATCCACGACATCGTGCCGGAACTGTTTTCGAACAAGTTCCAGAGCCGGGTGAACGACTGGTACGTATCGGCGCTGAAGAAAATCGAAAAAGCCTCGGCGACCTTCGCCGATCACGTCATCATCGCCAATCATCTGTGGGTGGAAAAGATCACGTCCCGGTCCGCGCCGGCCTCCAAATGCACGGTGTTTATCAACCACGTGGACAAAGGGCTGTTTCATCGCCGCACCCGTACGCGCAACGATGACAAAACCGTGATCCTGTTTCACGGGACGTTCCAGTGGCACCAGGGACTGGACATCGCCGTCGAGGCATTGAGCCACCTCGCCAAGCGCATTCCGAACGTCGAACTGCATCTGTACGGCGGCGGCGGCGGGGCGAACTCCGCCGAACAGTTGATCGCGCAGGCCGAACGTCTTGGCATTGGCGGCAAGGTGAAGTACCACGGCAGCGTGCCATTGCACCAGATCCCGGAAATCGTGGCCAACGCGGACCTGGGCATCGTACCCAAGCGCGCCGATTCGTTCGGCAACGAAGCCTACAGCACCAAAATCACCGAATTCCTGTCCCAGGGCGTACCCGCGGTGGTGTCGCGAACGAAAATCGACACGTATTATTTCGACGACACGACCGTCCAGTTTTTCGAATCCGGCAACAGCCAGGACATGGCGGAGGCGATGGCCGCGGTTCTGACCAACCCCCAGCGCAGGCAGGATTTGATCCAGGCTGGTTTGGAGTACGTGGACCGCAATTCCTGGGAAACCCGCAAGTCCGCCTACTTCAACCTGGTGGACTCGCTGGCGGTGGAGCAGTTTTCCGGAGAAAACGTACAGATCGAACCGGCGCCGAATTCCTAGGAGGTCTTGCGTTCTGTCCTCCATTCACGAATTCGATCCCTTACAAGATCCTCGCTGGACCGCTTTTGTGAACAAGCATCCCGGCGCGACGGTGTTTCATACGGCGGCCTGGCTGGCCGCTCTCGAGCGAACGTACGGCTACCGGTCCCGGGCGTTGACCACAGCGCCTCCCGCCTCGCCGGCCTTGACCGATGGGCTGGTGTTCTGCGAAATCCGTAGCCCGTGGACCGGCCGCCGCCTGGTCTCGCTGCCCTTCTCCGATTACTGCGGGCCGCTGGGCGATGACGCCGGATTGCTCACGCGCGAGGCTCTGGCACTGACCAAAAACGGCGGGTTTCGATACCTGGAGATTCGGCCGGGGTACGACGCGAAGCCCCCGGACGGGATGGCCGAAGGAGCGAGCTTTTACCGGCATACGATCGACCTCGCCGCGGGTCCCGAAACGCTGTACCGCAACCTGCACAAGGATTCGATTGCGCGGAAGATCCGGCGCGCCGGCCGGGAAGGACTGCGGATCGGCCGGGAGACGGACCGTTCCGCCATCCGCGAGTTTCATCGTCTGTTCCTTGTCACACGGCGCCGCCATGGGTACCCGCCTCCGCCGGTACAGTGGCTGGACAACCTGTTTGCGACGCATGCGGACGCCGCCTCTTTGCATCTGGCGCGCAAACCGGATGGGCAAGCGGTTGCCGGCATGGTTCTGCTACGGCACTCGAGGACGATCTATTACAAGTACGGAGCCTCCGACGAACGCTTCCACGCCATGGGCGGCATGCCGCTTCTGTTCTGGGACGCGATGGAATCCGCGCACCAGGCGGGATTCGAAACGCTGGACCTGGGGCGTTCCGACCTGGACGGCGCCGGGCTGATCGAGTTCAAGGAAAAGCTGGGAGCATCGGGCAAGCGCATCTCGTACTGGCGGTATCCGTCTGTTACGGCCGGCGCGAAAGGACATACGGGCGAGGCGGTGCGGAAATGGTGCTGCGCGCATTTGCCGGACAGCGCGCTGGCCTGGGCGGGCGCGCGGCTGTACCCGCACATCGGCTGATCGATGACGATGCGGAAGGGGTGGTGGTGGCTCGCGGTCCTGGCCTGGGGCGCGATGATCTGGATTCTATCTTCGAGTCCGTTTCGCAGTTCGGAATCGAAGTCGCTGCTGGAACGCATTCTGGAGTATTTCTCCCTGCGGCCGGAGTTTGCCGCGTACGCGAACACCGTCCTTCGCAAGGCGGCTCATTTCGCCGAGTATGGACTGTTCTCAGTGCTTTGGTACTTTGCGCTGCGGCCCGATGGCGATCCTGGAATCCGGCAATGGATCTGGCGGCCGGCTTGGGCGGCAGTTCTCGCAAGTTCCGCTTTCGCCGTTCTGGACGAGTTTCATCAGGCCTTCGTACCGGGCCGTGGAGCGTCGCTTTTCGATGTTTTCATCGATAGCGCGGGAGCATTATTCAGTATCCTGGTTTTGTACCGTCTCGCTTGCAAACGTCCACAATGACAACAGAAGCAACGCCCTTCCCGGTTCGCTGGCTTGCGTGGTTTTTCCTGCCTTCGCTTGTCATTGCGCACCGCACCGTTTTGGAAATGGCCAAGGTGGGCTGGGACGACGATCGCTACAATTACACGCTCGCCTCTCTGGCCGTCGCCCTGGTGCTTCTTTACCAGGAACGGGACTTTCTGTTTCCACCCCGGCTACAGCAGGACAAAAGCGGCTTGTGGCTGGCGGTTTCCGGCCTCGCCGCAAATCTCGTTCTGACCTACGCCGTCCCCGGCGTCGATCTGTTCTGGCGCGGCGTAGCCCTATCGCTGGTGTGGATTGGCGGGCTCTGGTACTGTCACGGAACCCTTTCGCTGCGCAAGGGAGCCTTTCAGGTGCTGTTGCTACTGTTCGCCGTGCCCCCCGTGCCGCAAGCCTGGATGCATCGTTTCGAGGTTTTCCTGCAACATAGCTCGGCCAACCTGTCCGAACTCATCTTTCGCCTCATCGGGCAAACCATGTTCCGCGACGGGCTGATTTTTCAGCTTCCCGGCCTGAACATCGAAGTCGCCACCGAATGCAGCGGCATCCGGTCCACTACGGCGTTAATCCTCGTGGTCGCGGTGTGTGCCCACCTGCTCCTGCAAACGGGCCGCTCCAAGCTGATTCTGTTGCTGCTCGCGATTCCCGCCGGAATCCTCAAAAATGCCGTTCGAATCGTAATCCTGGGCTGGCTTGGCTCCAATTTGTCGCCATCGTACCTGGATAGCCCGCTGCACCGGCAGGGCGGTCCGCTATTCACGCTGACGGCGGTTGCGGTGCTGGGCCCGGCGTTGTGGTGGTTGATGCGGCGGGAAGCTGCCGCTTCGTCCCCGGCGACCCGCGTACAGCCGTAAAACGCGCGGCATCGGAAAAAACCTTTGAACGACGACGCATACATGCCGCAGGAAACAGGCTCCCACCTGGCGTACCAGGCATTGCAGGCGGTGATCGCGAAACAGCGGTTCCAGGAACTTCCCGATTCCCCCTGGCCCACCGCCTTTCTGCACAACGAAGGAGCGGCGGGCATCGCGCAGTTGCGTCCCGTCGAGTCCGATGGAACATTTTCCGTGGAACCGCCGGACCGCTCGAAGCCGCTCATCAACCTCATGTGGAGCCAGCGCACGGAAATGTCGGATCTTGACGCCGATGTCCTCGACATCCTTTCGGCGATCTGGCTACGGCAGGCGCGTACGCCGCTGGACATCGCGGTGGTAACCATCGACGAGTGCCTGCGCATGCGAGGACTGGAGCCCAAATTGAGCGGTTCCGGAAGACGCGGCGGGTTCTCGTCCCGGCAGCGCGAGGAGTTCCTGTACGCCCTTGGCCGGATCGAATCCACCTGGCTGACGATACTCCAAGTGGAAAGCCGGGCGTTTGTCATGACGGCGCGTTGGGGGCAAATGCGACTCGATGGGCGGATCCACGTGAAGCAGCCGTTCATTTTCCGCCCCGGCGAAATCTTTTCGCAATTTCTGTTCGGGCCTGGCCGGCAGACGATGTTACTTTCCGTGAAGGCCGTACAGTACGACTACTACCGCCATACGTGGGAGAAACGTCTGACGCGTTATTTCAGCTGGTTGTGGCGCGCCGACCTGGCCAAACCTGGCGTTATGTTCCCCTTCAAGGTATCCGCCCTACTCGATTGTGCCGATATCACGAGTAAGGCGCCGCCTCGTTTCCCGAACCGGGTTCGCGAACGGCTGGAGAAAGCGCTCGATACATTAGTGGAAGACGCTGTGATTTCCAACTGGCGGTATGCCGCTACGGCGGAAATCGAACAACGGCGGCGGAAGTGGTACTCTGCATGGCTAAGTCAAACCGTGGAAATCGGGCCGCCAAGGCAGATACTCGATCTTTATAGCAGGAACCTGGCATCCTCTTCCCGTGACACCCACGGTAGCGTTAGCGGCGGCGGCGGCGGAATGGGGCGGGATGTGCGGGTCAGGCGCGAGCAATTGGGACTTTCGCAGACGGCGGCGGCGGCGCGGATTGGAATTGACCGGACGTTGTTGAGCCGCAT
>JAFDVT010000067.1 GCA_018268875.1 Acidobacteriota bacterium | reverse complement strand
GCCAACCATGGTGAGGATGCAGTTGGCGACGATTTCTTCTTCACTGAAACGGTCGCCGTGGTGTTCGGCGAGCATGAACGACCGCACCAGCCCTTCGCGAGGTTGTTCCTTCTGGCGGGCGATGGCGTTGCGGAAGTACTCGATCATGCCTCGCAGGGCGGCGAGGACAGCGCAGGAACGATCGGGATTGTGCTGGAAGTTGCCCAGCATTTCGGAAAACGTAAACGACCAGTCCTTGAGCTGCTTGTAGTCTTCGGCGGGAACTCCCAACATTTCCGCGGTGACGATGGCCGGAAGCGGCACGGCGAAATCGGCGATCATGTCGAAGCCGGCGCGGTTGATGTTCGTGATCAAGCGTTCGGCGATCGACTGAATATGGTCGCGCAGAACCTTGATGCGAGCGGGCGTGAAGGCGTACGACGCAAGTTGCCGGATGCGCGTGTGCGCGGCGGCATCCATGAACAACATCTGCCGGACCATGACGGTTGCGATCTCGCTGAGTTCCGGCGCTCCCATGGCTTCGAGCAGTTCCGGCGTAGGCGTACGGTCCGCCTGAAACTTGTGCAGGACTTGCACGACGTCGTCATAGCGCGTGACGACCCAGGCGTGCAGGAACGGGTCCCAGTGCACGGGGTCTTCCGTGCGCAGCTTTGCGTACAGCGGGTACGGATTGGCAAGCACGGCCGGGTCGAGCAGGTTGTACAGACTCAAATTGGCGCTTTGTTCTTCGAGCAGGCCTGGTGCGGATGATGTCGTGGCGCTCATGCGGTTTTCACCTTCTGAATTTCGGCGGCGAGCAGGCGTACCGTTGCGGCCTGGAACATCTGGCGAAGGGCCAGTTTCACGCCGAAGGTACGGTTCACTTGCACGAGGAGTTGCGCGGCCAGCAAAGAGTGTCCACCGAGCAGAAAGAAGTTCGCATCGTGATCCACGGCGGGCTGCTTGAGGAGCTTGGCGACGATTTCCGCGACCTTCGCTTCGGTGGCGGCGCAGTGCGCTTCCACTTGCGGTTCAAGAGGCAGGGCCGCCCGGTCCAGCTTGCCGTTGGCGTTCACCGGCAGCGCCTTCAGGAAGACGAATTGCGCCGGGACCATGTAGTCGGGCAACGTGGCGGCGACGTATGCGGCGAGGTCCGCGTTGGTCTGTCCCACGATGTAGGCAAACAGTTCGCCATCGCGTTCGGTGACGGCCACCTGCTTGACGTCCGGATGCCTGCTGAGCGCCGTTTCGATTTCGCCGAGTTCGACGCGATAGCCTCGCACCTTCACCTGGCCGTCGTTGCGTCCCAGGAATTCATACTCGCCGTTGGGCAGCAGGCGAACACGGTCGCCGGTGCGGTACATGCCGTTCGCAAAACGTTCGGCGGTGAGTTCGGGACGATTGCGATAACCGCGGCCCACCAGCGGGCCTTCGATGCAGAGTTCGCCGTTGACGATGCGCAGAGTCGCGCCGTTGGCGGGGAGGCCGATGGACGGCACGGCGTCGCCTTCGGAGGCAACCAGCCCGGAGGTCGCAACCACCGTGCATTCGGTCGGGCCGTAATTGTTGAAGAACAGGAACGGCAGGTTGCCGGCGGGGCGCTGCAGCAGGCGGTCCGCGCCGGTGAGCAGCACACGAAGCTTGCTTTCTTCCGGCCAATCCATGGCGATCAATTGCTGGGCCAGGATGGTGGAGGCGAAGCATACCGTAACACCCTGCGAGACCACCCAGTCGCGAAAAAGAGGCGCGGAGGTACGGGCGGCATCGGGGATCAAATGCAAAGCGGCGCCGGCGGCGAGGTTGCCCCAGATTTCCCAAACCGAGGCATCGAAGCCGAGGCCCGCGACGTGGCTGGCTCGGTCGTCCGGCGTGACGGCAAAGGCCGTGCGATGCCAGTCCATCAGGCAGGCGAGGTTGCCGTGCGTGATCTCCACGCCCTTGGGTTCGCCGGTGGAGCCTGAGGTGTAGATCAGGTACGCGAGGCTCGCCGGATCGGGCGCGGCGGTGTTGTTCGGACCGGTGGGGGATTCCAGCGTCAGGTCGAACTCCTGCGAAAGCACGATGGTGGCTTCGGCGTCCCGCAGAATGGCCTCGCGACGGGCAAGCGGCCAGGCGGGGTCGATCGGCAGGTACGCGCCACCGGCCTTCATCACGCCGAGCGCGGCGACGATGTATTCGATGGACCGTTCAAACAGCAACGCGACGGGAGTTTCCGCTTCAACGCCCATTTCGCGAAGCCGCAGCGCAAGGTGATTGGCGCGCCGGTTGAGAACGCCGAATGTGATTTGCCGCTCGTCGTGAACGATCGCCGTATGAGCGCCACGCGACGCGGCAATCTGGGCGATGCGATCGATTACAGTTGCAGTTTGAGTGATGGTCTGCATTTGATTTGCTCTTCGAAACCCTTCAACTTGTTGCGCAACAACAGGCGCGAATACAGGTCTTCCCAGCGCCCGGCAACGATCTTCATGTCGTACTTCGATATGGTGTGTTCGCGTCCGGCGGCGCCCATGGCGGCGCGCTCGTCTGCCGTCGCCTCGCGAATTCGCGACATCGCTTCGGCGAGCGGTTCCACCTTGCCGCGAGGCGTAAGCAAGCCGGTTTCGCCGTCGATCACCACCTCGGCGTTGCCGCCAACATTGGTGGCGACGATCGGAAGGCCCGACGACGAGGCCTGCAGCAAAACCATCGGTAAGCCTTCGGTATCCGAGGAAAGTACGAACGCGTCCGCGGCGTTCATCATGGCCGGGATGTCGCGCCGCACGCCGAGCAGGCGAACCTGTTTGTCGATGCCCAGGGCTTGCGCGTTCATCTCGACACGCTGCCGCAGAGCGCCCGCGCCGCAAATGAGAAGTACATCCTGAGGCTTGGCCGCGCGTGCAAAGGCCTGCAGCATCAGCGGGTAGTTTTTGGGGCTTTCGAAACGTCCGGCGGCGAGCCAGACAAACGCGTCGTCGCGCAGCGCGAGTTCCTTGCGAAGGCGTTCACGCGAGGCTGGATCGGGGCGGTATGTTTC
>JAFDVT010000679.1 GCA_018268875.1 Acidobacteriota bacterium | reverse complement strand
TTGTGTTGTAGTTCCCAATCGTAGTTGATGCCCGGATCGTTATGCGCAATGCGCCCTTCGTCCTTGGGGTTGTAAGTCTTGTTGGTGACGTAAACCAGCATGCTGGGCGTGGTTCCGATCACCTTGTAGCCGTGGCCGACGCCCGGCGGAATAATGATGTGCCAGGGCCGCAGCGCGCCGACGTACAGCGTGTTCTTAAGGCCGAAGGTCGGCGAGCCCTTGCGCAGGTCCACCAGCGCGACTTGGAACATGCCCTGGGCGGGAACCCAGAAGTCGGTCTGTTCCATGTGGTAGTGGAAGGCCTTGATGGTGTCGGGATAGCTGAGGGCGGCGGAAACCTGCGTGGTAGCCGCGTCAAAGCCGGCGGGAAGGCCCTGGCCGAAGCGCATGATCTCTAAAAAATAGCCCCGGTCGTCCGGCCATAGCGGGTACGCCTGCACCTGAACGCCAGCTATCAAATCCGGTGAATCCGGCTTCAGGATGACCTTGCCGATCCCCTTCTCGCACTGCGGTATGCCCCAGTCCATAAATTTTGAACTTCCAGGATACCGTGACACCCGCGTGCGAGAGGGTGATCCACTGTTTTTATTCAGGCAGAATCACTGCCGTGACGAGGTCGGGAGAGTAGTTGCCGTTGATGCCCAGCGTGACGGGTACGGGAACTCCCCGCCGCGCCGCCGCCGGAACTCGGACCTTGATTTCCACGATGCCCGCGGGCCAGCCTACCAGCCCCGTGGCGGAGACGAATTCCGCTTCCTGGCCGTCCATCCAGACCTGGATGGGACCGCTTAGAGGCACGGGCGGATTGGCTCCGGCGATCTTGCCGTCCTCGCCGGCCGGATTGGTCAAGCCTTCGCCGGTGGCGTGGATGGCGACGATGCTGCCTGCCGTAGCCTGATTGCCGATCCCGTTCTGGCCGCCATTCTCGTTCAGGATGCGGCCCTGCGAATCGCCGGGCGTGCCGGTGTAAAAGATCGCGGGGCTGATCAGAACGATCGGGACAAAGGTCGGGTCCGAGCGAATGCCGCGGTATTCGGCGACGATTTCGACGCGCTCCTTGAGCACCGCGCTGTACGGGATCTGGATCACGGCTTTCTGGCTCGAGCCTTGAATGATCGGCGCGGGAATGCCGTCCACCAGGAAGCGCGCGTCGCCGAGCGTGGTGTCCACCTTGCCGTCGGTGACCTTGAAAATGGTGAGGTCCTGAGAGGCGCCGAGGAAGGCTCCGCGAATGCTAACCCAACTGCCGGGGGCAACGGGACCGGGCTTATCGCTGGCGGCGTTGACGACGGAGTTGATCACCGGCTTGGTTTCGGTGATGAGCAGGATGACGCGCACAGCCGCGGCGCTGATGCCGCCATCCGTGGCCCGGGCGACGATTTCACCGTTGTACTGGCCGGCGCGGAGCCCCGTGGTATCGACCGTGACGGTCATGCTGAGCGGCGTTACGCCGGTTGAGGGCGTGAGCTTCAGCCAATTGCCGCCGCTGGTGGTGTTGGCGGCGATCGTAACCGGAATCGACGCGCCGGTTGTGGTGGCTACCGTCAGCGTTTGCGGCAGCGGCACCGGTTCGCTGGACGATACGGCAAAGGTAAGGCCGGTGTTGCTCCAGGTAAACAGCGGTGGACTGGTGATGGTCAACGTCACCGGTACTTCGGTGACGGTCGATCCCGTAGTGGAGAGCGAAATGCGCCCTGTGTACACCCCGGCGGTGAGGCCCAGCGGATTCACCACGACATCGATACTGCCGGGTACCGGGCCGGCAATCGGGGTTACGCCGAGCCAGTTGACGCCGTTGTCCGTACGGGCGGCGGCCTGGTAGGCGGCGCCAATGGGACCGGAAACAGCGAGCGACTGGCGCAGCGAGGTCGGGATAATGACCACGCTGGAGTTGAAGCTCAACTGGAAGGGATTGGTGATGAGCGCGGGGGCCGAGTTAATGACCAGCGTCACCGGAATCGTGGCCGGAGCGATGCCCGCGCCGCCTACGCTGATGGTGCCGCGGTAGGTTCCCGGCAGGAAGTTCGCGTAGTTTGCGACGCCGACCGACAACGCGCCCGGCGTAACGCCGGAACTGCCGGTGCCGAGGACGATCCACGGCTGATTATTTTCAGTGGTGGCTGTGGCGACGTAGTTGATCGCCTGGGCGGCGCTGAGGATGGATACCAACTGATCGCCGGGGCGATTCTGCGAACCCGCGACAACGGTGAACGAGACCAACTGCGGGATCGAGGACAGAATACTGTTGGCCGGTTGCGAGCCGCCAACCGTAAGCGTCAGGTTCGATGATGTGCTGCGTCCGCACGGATCCGTGATGGCGAGCGTAAACAGGAATGAACCGGCCTGCGTCGGGATGCCTCCGATGGCCCAGCGGTCGCCGAGTTGCTGCAGCGCGAGGCCGGGGGGCAGTTGTCCGCTAACCAGCGAGAAGCGAGAGATCGTGACCAGGCTGGGGCAGCCACCGGTAAAGGCCAGGGGCGCCTGATAGGCGGCTCCCACCGCTCCGTTGGCGAGCGATGTCGTGGTGATGGTGGGCGGCAGACTCGAGTCCGCGTTGGTGATCGTCACCCGCGAAAGGCGCGTGAAGTTGCCGCCGGCCGAGTCGGTCACCGAGATGGGGAACGAGAAGGTCCCCGCCGCGAGCGGTACGCCGGAAAGGAAGCCGCTGGGGGACAGGCTGAGTCCCTGCGGGAGGCCGGCGCCCGCGGTCCAATTGTACGGCGCGACGCCTCCGGTGGCCTGCATGACGTAGCTATAGGACTGATTGATTGTGCCGTTGGGCAGCGTTTCGGGAGTGCCAATAGAGAGTACGCCGCTGGCGCCTATGGCTGCCTGGCGGACGGTGTAGATCTGGTTGCCGGCGGTGATTGTGCCATCGCGAGCCGGACCGGTGTTGTTCAGAACCGTGTAGGTCAACGTTTGCGGTCCGGTCCCCGAGGTCTGCGAAGACATCAGGATCCAGTTGGCGTTGGATTGCGCGGTCCAGGGGCAACTGGGTGACGACGGCGTGATGCTGAAGATCCCGGAGCCGCCGAGGGACGGAAACGACTGCGTGTTGGGCGACAGGCCGAAGGTGCAAGGCGCGCCCGGATTGATCGTGAGCGCGATCTTGCGGGTAATGACGCTTTCGCCAACCCAAATCGAGATTTCGTTGGTGCCGGTGACGCTGTTGAGGCGCAGGTTGCACGTGGCGGTTCCGTTGCTATCCGTCAATACGATGCCGTTGGGCGTGTTGCACTCGCCCGCGGGATTCGTGGCGGGGTCGGTGTAGTGGTAAACCCGAACGCCGACGTTTGGAACGGCGCGTCCGGTTTCCGGTCCCGACTGGACACCGACGTGAACCTCGATCGCGTTGCTGATGACGCCGCCCGCCGGTCCTACCAGGACCGGGTTCTCCTGCGTGGGACGGCGAAGTTCCACCAGTGGGGGCGCGCCGGCATTGCCGTTGGGAAGGCGCAAAATGGCTGTCGTAACAAAGAAACTGGCGCTGCCCGCGTTGCTTGTGGCGGTCACCGTGGACTGCTGGATCGAACTGCCACCGGGCACGGCGCTACCAAGGAAGTACGTACTGGCGATGCCGTTCGCATCAGTGCCGGAAATGGTGTTGATAAGGGTCCCTTGGCCGGAAGTGATCGACCAGTTGATGGGGAGGCCAGGGATGGGCCGTCCGCCGGAATCCAGGGCGCGGACCGTCATCGGCGAAACGCTCTGAAAGTATTCGACAATCACCTGCCCGTTGCCGGAAACGACGTTCAGCGACTGGGCGCTTGCCGCGCACGCGCAGGCAAGCAACAAGGCGGCGGAATGCAAAAAAGTATTTTGGGTGGTGCGACGCACGGAATAATCCACCTTTACCGGGCTAGAGTTGGACGCGTCGGGGGAGCTACTACGGATTGTATCACTTTTGTTTTGGAGCACAACCCGTTATAGAAATCCGACTTCGATCAGGTTCACTCCCAGGAGGCGCATGTCGCCGGGCGCCTGCAGCGGTTTGTCGGTATCGATGCCGATGGTGGCGGACTCCGCGGTAGACGGTTCGACATCGGCGGTTTGCTCGTAGATGCCGTCGTGGTCGAGGCGGATGGTCATGACGGGCTTGCCGTCCACGGTTACGGTGACGGTGCGGTTGATGCCCGCTTCAGGTACATAGAATTTGATCTTGAGCTTGAGCGGGCGGCCGGGTTCCGGGCGCTTCAACAGCAGTGCCGCCGATTGCAGCGTCCACTTGTCGTTCGAGGCGATGCCCGTGACCAGATGGCGGTTCACTTCTTCAGATTCGCCCAGGACGAGCCTCGAAAGCGTGGGGTGGAACTCTGCGACAGTTTCGGCGCGAAGACGGTCGAGCGGTACGGTGGACACTCCGAACGGGAAGTATCCGAAGTCGACGCTGGAAAAGCCGGACTTGGAGCCGAGGCCGATGATGCGGAGCGGGATGGGCGAGTCGATTTGCTGTTCGCGCAGCAGGACACGGTTGCCCGGGGGCAGAGGATTCGCGTAGGCGGTGGAGACGATGACGTCGCCGGGGCGGAAGCGCTGGCCTGTCTCGAGTGGGATGGCGCCCCGGGCTTCGAGGTAATAGCGCAGGCCCCATTCGCCATGGACGAACACGCGGCGCACGCCGTCGAGCGGCAGGCTGTTGGCAAAGTCGCGAATGCCGTTCCAATGCTGGGCGTTGACGATGGCGAGGCCGATACCGATCGCTGCCTGAACGACGATGGCCGGGATCGCGAACCGGCTGGTCGAGGCCAGGATGCAGAGCGGCGCGGCGATGGGCAGCAAATAGCGCGCCGAGCCGGCAAAAAATGCCGCCAACGCCCCGGCGAAGAAGATCCCGATCCAGGCGAGAAGGAACCAGGTGTTCGTCACGGGAGTGCGCCGTCCCAGCCACACGATGGGGTTCACCAAGGTACAGCACAGGTGGATGGTGAGCATGATGCCATTGCGGATCTTGGCCTCCATGCGCTGCCAGCCATACGTCTGCATGTAGCCGCTGAGGACCGCCGCGGGCAGGTCGCCGGACGTGAAGCGTTCGAAGAGTTGGAAGGCCGCGAAGGTGGCGAGAGGCGTCACTATCGGGGTCCAACGGCGGCGTTCCACCGGAGCAAGGAACAGGCTCGGAATCAGCGCGGCAGCCTGGTACGCGGCGAGCGAGGCGAGGG
>JAFDVT010000678.1 GCA_018268875.1 Acidobacteriota bacterium | reverse complement strand
CCATGGTGGGCGCGCCGCCGCCTCCACCTCCTCCCCCGCCACCTCCACCACCGCCGTCGACGCCGACCCCGGCTGTGACCGCGCCCCAGTCTCAGGCTTCGCCCGCGGCGTCGGCTACTCCTGCGGCTCCGGCTGCTCCGGCGCGTCCCTCTGTCCCGCAGCCTCCGGTTGCGCGGCCGGGAGGTACGGTGATTGCCGCGCGTCCGGTTCCGACCGCGACGCAACCTGGGCAAATTCTTTCCGGGCCCCGTCAGCCGTTGCCAGCCGATGTCGCCCGTGGTCCGGTGATCCCTGGCGCGCCTCGTCCGCCGGTGGTGCCGCAGCGTCCGGCCATGCGCCCGGCGATGCGTCCTTCCGATCCGGGTGCGGGTGGTGGCAGCATGCCGCAAGGTCCGCGTGCTCCGCTGCCCGGTGGTCCGCAACCGCCGCGTCCTCCCGCCTCCCAAGGCGAAGGTGGACCGCAGCAGCAGACCCGTCCGCTGGCTGGTCAACCGCAGGCTCGTCCCGTGGTGCCGCCGCGTCCTGAAATTCTCGAGCGGCTGCGTCAGCAGCAAGCTCGTCAAAATCCTGCTCAACCGATGCCTGGCGCTCCGCGTCCTGGCGCGCCCACGCCTCGCCCGGCAGGTCCCGGACAGCCTGGCGCGTTCCGTGGTCCGCTGCGTCCGGGTCAAGGCGGACCGGGTGGTCCCGGCCGTCCCGGTGGTCCGTTCCCGGGTGCTCCGGGACAGGGCCCTGGTCCCGGTGGATTGCGACGTGGTCCGCGAGGTCCGCATCCGACGGCATTGCGTCCGGAAGCGGCGAGTCCGGTTCCCACGGTGGAACAGGGCCGCCGGCATCAGACCAAGCCGCAGAACAAGCAGCATCATCGCCCGGCGGAACCCGAAGAGGGTCGCTTTCGTGGCGGTCCGCGCCGGCAGGAAATGTCGGTGCAAGCCGTCAACAAAGACATCGTCATCTCGGAAGGCATCACCGTCAAGGAACTTGCCGAGAAGATGGGTGTCAAGGGTGTCGACGTCATCAAGAAGCTGGTGCAGAAGAAGATCTTCGCCACCATCAACCAGACGCTCGACGTCAAGCTGGCCGAAGAAATCGCGATGGACTTTGGCGCGTTGACCTCGCAGGTCAGCTACGAAGAAGAAACCACGCAAGACATCGAAATGACCGAGGTGGAGGCGGATCGCGAGAAGCGGCCTCCGGTGGTGACCATTATGGGTCACGTCGACCACGGTAAGACTTCGCTGCTGGACGCGATCCGGTTGACCAACGTCGCCGCTCGCGAAGCCGGTGGCATTACGCAGCACATCGGTGCGTACCGCATCGAATACAACGGGCAGAAGATCGCGTTTATCGATACTCCCGGCCACCAGGCGTTTACCCGGATGCGCGCCCGCGGCGCCAAGGTAACCGACGTGGTGATTCTGGTGGTGGCGGCGGACGACGGCGTGATGCCGCAGACGCTCGAAGCCATCGATCACGCGAAGGCTGCCAAGGTTCCGATCATTGTCGCCATCAACAAGGTGGACAAGCCGGACGCCCAGATCGACCGTATTAAACAGCAGCTTGCCGATCGCGGGTTGCTGGCCGAGGACTGGGGCGGCGACGTCGTCATGGTTCCGGTGTCGGCCAAGACCAAGCAGGGTCTGGACCTGTTGCTGGAAATGATCATTCTGGTGACGGACATCCTGAATCTGCGGGCGAATCCCAGCCGTCCAGGCATGGGTTCGGTGCTCGAAGCGCATCTCGACAAGGGCCGCGGTCCTGTCGCGACGGTGCTGGTACGCAATGGTTCGCTGAACGTCGGCGACTTCTTTATCTGCGGTTCGGTGTTTGGCCGCATCCGCGCGATGTTCGACGATTTGGGCAACCCGATTCGCACGGCGGATCCGTCGCAGCCGGTTGAGGTTGTGGGTCTCGAATCGCTGCCCGAAGTGGGCGATTCCCTGCAGGTGGTTACCGATACGTCGAAGGCCAAGCAGATCGTGCTGTTCCGCGAAGCGAAAGCCCGCGAAACCGCGATGTCGAAGACGAACCGCGTGACGCTCGAAAGTCTGTCGCAGCATTTCAAAGACGGCGATATGAAGGAACTGAATATCATCGTCAAGGCGGACGTGGGCGGTACGGCGGAAGTGCTGTCCGACACGCTGCAGAAGCTGTCGAACGACAAGGTGCGGTTGCGTGTGTTGCGCGCGGCGGTTGGCGCGATCACCGAATCCGACGTGCTGTTGGCGACGACCTCGAACGCGATTGTGGTGGGCTTCAACGTCCGTCCGGATCGCGGCGCGCAGGCGCTGGCCGAGCAGGAAAAGGTGGACATCCGCCTGCACACGATCATCTATAACCTGACCGACGAGATCAAGCGCGCCATGACCGGTATGCTTGAGCCGGTGTTCAAGGAAACCTACCAGGGACGCGCGGAAGTTCGCGAAACGTTCCGCATTACCAAGGTGGGTACGGTGGCCGGTTGCTACGTGCAGGATGGCTTTATCAAGCGTGACAGCGAAGTTCGCCTGCTGCGCGACAACATTGTCGTGCACACCGGCAAGGTGGATGCGCTGAAGCGGTTCAAGAACGACGCGTCGGAAGTGAAGTCCGGGTTTGAGTGCGGTATCTCGCTGGTCGGGTACAACGACATCAAGCCGGGCGACATTATCGAAGCGTTTGTGACGGAGAAAGTCGCCGCGGAGGCGATCGTATAGTTCGATAACAGGCTTATGAGCGCGCCCCCTGTTGGAGCCTTGACTTTGGACATCGAAGTGGAAGGCTCCGGCTCGCTCAAGGATAAGCGCAACGTAGTTCGCAGCCTGAAGGACAGGTTGCGCCGGAAGTTCAACGTGTCGGTGGCCGAAATCGGCGGTCACGGCAGTTGGAACCGGGCAGTGGTGGCGGCGGTTGCCGTGTCGAACGACCGCGAATACGCCGAACAGTTGTTGCAGGCCGTCGAACGCGAGGCCGAGGCGATCCTGGGAGGAGCGCTGACGGGTTCCGGCGTGGAATGGCTGAGTTAGCCGCCGGCAAAGTTAGAGGGAAGAAATGGAAGGACATCGGGCACAGCGGGTCATCGAAGCCCTGCGGGAGGAACTCGACGAGTTGATTGGCTATGAGATGGCCGATCCGCGCGTCGAAGGCGTCACTGTTACCGAAGTCATTCTGAGTTCTGATAGCAAAAAGGCCGTGGTTCGAGTGGCGGTGCCGGGCAACGACGAGCAGCGTCATAAAGCCGCCGTCGAGGCGCTCGACCATGCGCGGCCGTTCCTCAAAAGCGAACTGTACCACCGGTTGCAGATGTTCCGGGTTCCGGAACTGAAGTTCGAGACCGATTTGAATGCCGCAACCGGCGGCAAAGTGGACTTTCTTCTGCGCCGGATCAAGCGCGGCCGTCCACGCGATGGCGAGCAGCCGGCATCATGATTGGGACTCGCCTTGCTCTTCTGGCCAGCGTCGTTCTGGCACATGCCTCGACCTCACCGCTGCGCATCGAAACGTCGATCGACGCGATGGGCGGCTCCTTCGACATCATTGCCTATGGTCCCGATCAGAACGTGCTGCGCGCGGCGACCGACGCGGCGGGCGACGAGATCAAGCGCATCGAATCGGTGATGTCGAACTACATTCCCACCAGTGAATGGAGCGAGATCAACAAGGGCGTTCCCGTACGCGTTTCGGCGGAGACGATTGACGTTCTGAAGGCCTGCAAGCGCTACAACGAAGTGAGCGGCGGCGCGTTCGACATCACGGTCGGCCCGCTGATGAAGGTGTGGGGCTTCTATAAAGGGACCGGACGGCTGCCGCATCGCGCCGAAATTCGCACGGCGTTGACGCGCATCGGGTCGAACAAGATCCGCATTGAGGGCGATCGTGTGTGGTTCACGCAGCCGGGCATGGAAATTGACCCCGGCGGCATCGGCAAAGGGTACGCGGTGGACCGCGCGGTAGACGTGCTGAAACAGTACGGCATCACGTCGGCGCTGGTGTCGGCGGCACGGTCGAGCATTTACGCGATGGGCACGCCGCCCAATAATCCCGAAGGCTGGAGCGTCAACATTCGCGATCCCAAGGACGCGAAGAAGGTGGCGCAGACGGTCGTGTTGCGCGATCAGAGCATGTCCACTTCGGGCAACTACGAAAAGTTTTTTTTTGCTGACGGCAAGCTGTACAGCCACATCATGGACCCGCGCACCGGTTATCCCGCGCAGGGGATGTTGAGCGTTTCCGTGATCGCGCCACGCTGTATGGATTCCGAAGCCTGGACGAAACCGATTTATATACAAGGCCGGGCTTGGGCCGAACAACACAAGCCTCACGGATTTCGCGCCTTTGTGTGCGAGGACAAATCCGCTGGATTTCGCGGTCCTTTTGGAACGCAAGGAGAGACAGAATCATGCGCGTGGCTCCGATGAACAGCCGCTTTCTGGACGCCTGCCGGCGTCGCCCCACCGATGTCCGTCCGGTTTGGTTTATGCGTCAGGCCGGAAGGTACATGAAAGAGTATCGGGAAATCCGCGCGCATCACGATATCCTCGAAATCTGCAAGCGGCCGGACCTGGCGGCGCAGGTAACGATGCAGCCGATCGACATCCTGGACGTGGACGCGGCGATCATTTTCGCGGACCTGCTGCTGCCTGTCGAGCCGATGGGTCTGAAGCTGAAGTTCGTGTCGGGCGAAGGTCCGGTGATCGACAATCCGGTTCGCACGTCGAACGACATCGATACGCTGTCGACGTCGAACACGGATGAGTTGGGCTATGTCGGCGACGCGATCCAGATCGTGACGCGGCAACTGGCGGGGCGAGTTCCGACCATCGGGTTTGTGGGTGCGCCGTTCACGCTGGCGAGTTATATGGTGGAAGGCGGTCCTTCGCGGAATTACCTGCGCACCAAGAACATGATGTACCGCGACGAAGGGTTGTGGCGGCGCCTGATGGGCAAGCTGGTGGACGTGCTGGGTACGTTCGCGCTGATGCAGGTGGCTTCGGGCGCGCGGGTGATCCAGGTGTTCGATAGCTGGGTGGGCGCGCTGGGTTCGGACGACTACGTTCGCTACGTGCAGCAGTATTCGCGCGCGCTGATCGAACGGATTCGCACGTCGGGCGTTCCGGTGATCCACTTCGGCACGGGTACGGCGGGGTTCTTCCGCGAACTGCACGCGGCGGGCGGCGACGTACTGGGCGTGGACTGGCGCATCAACATCGACCAGGCTTGGATGGACATCAGCTACCGTTCGGCGATCCAGGGCAACCTCGATCCGGCGGTTCTGATGGCGCCGCTGCCGGAGTTGAAGGCGCGGGTACATGAGTTGCTGAAGCGCACGGGTACGCGCCCGGGACATATCTTCAACCTCGGTCATGGGATTCTGCCGGAGACGCCGGTGGAACATGTGAAGGCCGTGGTCGACATGGTTCGCAATTTCCGTCCGTAAATTTTGGGTGGCGCGTGGCGGGCAGCTTGGGTTTGCTCCGGAGTTCGCCTACGCCGGCCTAACCAAAGCGAATACCCCTTTGGTGTCAGACCGATCTGACACGAAAGCGGGAGTGACACGAAAGCGGGAGTGACATGGGGGTAGGCGGGGCTAGGGAAGACCTCCCGAAGGCTCTGCCGGCTAGCGTTCATGAAACATGCGGTGATCGTAGGCGGTGGCATCTCCGGACTGT
>JAFDVT010000677.1 GCA_018268875.1 Acidobacteriota bacterium | reverse complement strand
GGGGTCCGTTGGATCATCGACTACAAGACCAGTACCCATGAGGGCGGGGAACTGGAGTGGTTCCTCGACGGAGAACAGTTGCGGTATCGTCCCCAACTGGAACGGTACGGGCGGCTGTTCCGGCTTGCCGAGCCAGCGCGCCCGATTCGTTTGGGGTTGTATTTCCCGTTGCTCGGCGCATGGCGCGAGTGGGAACTGAGTTAATGTTTCGCCGGAGCCGCGTGACCCGCGTCCGATTTAGCCGGTGACGGTTTGGCTGTCTCGCCGTGTGCGGGTGGGGCCGGCGCCGCTTCGTGCTCATTTCCATGTGCTGGCGCCTCGCCGTGGCCGCCGCCGCCCTTTTTCGCCGGTTTCGAAGCAGGCTGTGGCGGACTCTGGAACATGATAATAACCGAGATCCTGCGGTTGCTCGCATCGTTCGGATCCTTCTGTACACGCAGGAACTGCGCGGCGAACCCTCGGACCTGCTTGATTTGACCCTCCTGGAGCCCGTGGTCCTGCATGATGCGGCGCGCGGCGTTGGCGCGGTCCGACGAGAGTTCCCAATTGCTGTACGTTTTGTCGTTTGAAAACGGCCGGGCATCGGTATGCCCTTCGATGACGATTTTGTTCTTCATCTTGCCGACTTCTTCCGCCAGCTTGGAAAGGAACGCCTCGCCGTGCGAACTCGGTTTGGCGCTACCGGACTCGAAGAAGTACCCTTTTTCTGTTTCGAGCAACTCGATCCGAAGCCCTTCGCCCGTTACCGTCATTTGGACCTGATCTTTCAGCTCCGCAAGCTCCGGCGTTTCCTTCATGATCTCCTGCAGCTTTTCTTTCAGGAGTTCGAGGTTGTCCTGCTGCAGTTGCAACGTTTCGCCCGAACCGGCTTGCGAGCTGCCGACATCCTGCCCGGTGCCGGCGGGATCCTTGAAGTACCCGGCGATCGAATCCTTTACCTGTTGCGACGTGTTCATCAGCCACAACACGATGAAAAGCGCCATCATGGCCGTGACAAAGTCGGCGTAGGCGACTTTCCACGCCCCGCCATGGTGGCCGCCGTGACCACCCTTCTTTTTGACAACAATAATCGGCGCGAGCTTCTGGTCCGACATGTCGCTTAGGCTCCGCCGCCGCCCTTACAAGCCTTTTCCATTTCCTTGAAGCTGGGCCGTTCGTGGGAGGGAATCATGCGCCGCGCCGTTTCCACCGCCAGGATCGGCGCCGCGCCCTTGATAAAGGAAATCACCGCCATGCGCAGCACTTTGTAGTATTCGCCTTCCGCATCGTTCATCTTGGTGAGATAGGAGGCAATCGGACCCAGGAATCCGTAGCACATCAGGATGCCAAGGAAGGTTCCGACCAGCGCCGCGCCCACCTTGTGCCCGATTTCTTCCGGCGGCCCACCGAGCGCGCCCATGGTGATGACGATGCCGAGCACGGCGGCGACGATGCCAAGACCGGGGAGCGCATCGGCCACCGTATTGAGGGCGGCCACCGGCACGCCGGCCTCATGATGATGGCTTTCCATGTCCATTTCCATCATCTGGTCGATCTCAAACGTTCCAACGCCGCCGCTGATCGCCATCCGCAGCGTGTCGCAGACAAAATGAACCGCGTGGTGGTTCTTCAAAAATGCGGGGTACTTGGTGAAGATCGGACTCTTGTCCGGGTCCTCGACATCCGCCTCCAGCTTGACCATGCCGTTCTTGCGGGCGTGCATGAACAGGTCATTCAACATCTTCAACGTGTCGAGGTAGAACTTCTGGTTGTACGGACTGGCCTTTAACGCGCCAAGAACGGATTTGAATAGCGCGATGACCGTCGGCAACGGATTGGCGATGAGCAGCGTACCCAACGCCGCGCCCCCAATGATGACCACTTCCGCGGGCTGCCACAGTACCGCAAGCTGCCCATGCTCCATAAGGTAGCCCCCGATGATTCCACCGATGACCACAAGAATGCCGACGATGACGAACATACTAAGGTCATATCGGTGCGGGGAGGCGCGGTTTGAGGGACTATTGAGCGAAGTGCTTGTTATAGAGTTCGCGCATCCACGAAGGAGGCTCGGGCTCAGTGGAATCGCTCACCGTCTTGCCATTCGCCCTAGCCCAACGCTACAGCCACGAGGGCCCGAATTTCCCTACCCAGGTGTCGGGCGCGGCATAGGCCTTGTCGGTCATAGCTTGTTCCAGGGAAACGACGTGGTATCCGCGGTTCCGGAACATCTCCAACATCTGTGGCATGACGTCGGCGTTCAAGGAATTGGCATGGATGATGAGGATCTGCGGGATCTCGCGGCCCAGCAGTTCCACCGATACCTTGGCCATGTGGGCCAGAACGAGGTCCAGGTGTGCGATGTATTCGCGCCGCACCCGTTCGCGAACCGCCTCGTCGGTCGTCCCGCGGTACACCAGGGCCCAGGCGTAGTCTTCATTTTCGACCGTGAACGGGGCGATGGTGTAGCCGCGCGAGGCGAGGAAGCGGTCCAGACCTTCCTTATACTCGCGGGTCGGGCCGGTGTGCGTGAACGGATGGCGGAAGTACAGGTTGCGGACGCCGCGGCGGGCCATTAACTGCTTCGTCACGACCTCGCCACGCACGATGTCGTCGGTGTACTCGTCGAGGCTGACCTTGTTCGCGTCGGGGTGCGAATAAGTATGATTGCCGA
This sequence comes from Acidobacteriota bacterium, assembly GCA_018268875.1. GTDB lineage: Bacteria > Acidobacteriota > Terriglobia > Bryobacterales > Bryobacteraceae > F-183. The sequence goes on along the minus strand of JAFDVT010000677.1, from coordinate 1,231 downwards.
GGGTCTTGCCGGCCTCGATCCATTGTTCGAGGAGGGCGATGCGGGCGTCGCGTTCGCCCTGTGTCTGCAATTGGATCTCGTTCACGAACCCGATTGCAGGCGTGCCTTTCAGGTTGCCCAGGAGCTTGCCGGTTACGGCGCGCGCGTCGGCGAGGTCGCGACATCCGACGCAAGGCAGGTCGTCGATGGTGATGGCGATCTGCTTTTGTTGCGCGCACAAGGTCACGCACAGAAAATACAACGCCCGCTTCATTCGGCGATGATATCCCGGTCGCGAAGTCCGATCAGATAGAGAATGGCGTCGAGGCCGTTGGAGGAGATCGCGTGGCGGGATTTTTCGCGCACGACGGGCTTGGCCTGGAACGCGATGCCCAAGCCGGCGAGGCCGATCATCGGCAGGTCATTAGCGCCGTCGCCGACCGCGATGCACTGTTCGAGGCTGATGTTTTCCCGGTCGGCGATTTCGCGCAGCCTGCGGGCTTTCACCTGCCCGTCGACGATCTCCGAGCGGATTTCGCCGGTGACGACGCCGTCCACGATGTCGAGTTCATTGGCGTAGAGATAGTCGAAGCCGAGCCGTTCCTGCAGGCGCCTGCCGAAGTAGGTAAAGCCGCCGGACAGAATCGCCGTCTTGTAGCCCAGGCGCTTCAGCGTGGACATTAGGCGTTCGGCGCCATCGGTGAGCGGGATTCGTTCGGCGACGCGCTGTAGCGCGGTCTCCGGCAGTCCCTTCAAAAGACCGACGCGCTTGCGGAAGGCGGAGGGGAAGTCCAGTTCGCCTCGCATGGCCGCTTCGGTGATCTTTGCGACCTCGTCGCCGACGCCGGCTTCTTTGGCCAGTTCGTCGATCACTTCGCACTGGATGAGCGTCGAGTCCATGTCAAAGGCGACGACACGCCGGGTGCGGCGGTACAGATTGTCATGCTGAAACGCGATGTCGACGCTTTGTTCGCGGCTGATGCCGAGGAAGTCCGCGCGGAGGGAGGTCTCGTCGATGGGAGCGACGGAGGTGAGCCCGAACTCGATGCAGGCGCGAGCGGATTCGCTACGGCCGCTGAGGCGGTCGATGCGGTCGATGTTGAGTCCTGCGCGGGTGATCGCGCCGGTGACCTCGGCGAGTTGGGCGGCGCCGATCGAAGGTCCAAGCACGGTCACGATGAAACGGAGCTTCGATTGTTCGGCGACCCAGTCCGCGTAGGCGGCTTCGGGAACTGGCGAGAAATGGATCTGT
>JAFDVT010000676.1 GCA_018268875.1 Acidobacteriota bacterium | reverse complement strand
TCGTGAACTTGACCGCGTTGGCCATGAGATTCGCCAGAATCTGGCGCGTACGCATGGGGTCGCCTTCAATGCTGGCGGGCATGTTGCGGTCGACAATCACCACCACGCGCAACTCGTTGGTGTGCGCCTGCCCGCTCATCATCAGCGTCGCGTCCTCGGCGGCGAGCGCCGGCGAAAACGCGATCTGTTCGACGGCCATGCGGCCGGCTTCGAGGCGCGAAAAATCCAGCAAGTCGTTGATCACCGTCAACAGCAATTCGCCGGAATTGCGAATGGTTTCCACCTGCCCGCGCTGCTGAGCGTTCAACGGCGTTTCGCGCAGCAATCCGGACATGCCCAGAACCCCGTTGAGCGGCGTGCGAATTTCGTGGCTGATCATTGCCAGGAAGCGGCTTTTGGCTTGCAGCGCGTCTTCGGCCGCGCGCCGCGCGACCAGCGTGCGGCGATTCTGCCACACCGCCATGGCGAGCAGCGCAGTAACGATCACCACCGCGCTGATCAGCATGGTGTTGCGCTGCTGCACCATCACCGTACGTTGGAAGCTCACGGCCTGATTGGGCACCGAAACACCCCAACGCTCGCCAATGCGCGTCATCGTGCCGTCGGCAGCCAGCTTCATGATTTCGTGCTGCAGAAAGTCCGCGTCTTCTTTGTGCGCCTTCAGCGCCCCAACGGCGTACCGCAAGCTCAACTGCGGAAACCAATGAAACGTCAGCTTCCGCCCCTGGCACGACGAGATGCCCTCCGTCCACAGCTGATTCAGCGTCCGCTGGTCCAGCATCACCGCGTCGGTCTGGTGCGAGCACAAAGCCCCGACCAACTCGTCGAACTGCCGGAAAGGCACAATCACCGCGCCGGGAAATTCACGGGCCGCCATCCCCGCGCCGAACGACAGATTCATGACCCCGATCCGGCTGCGGGCGGCCTTGGCGATGGAATCGACAGGGTTCCCACGGTCGCTGACAAGACCCAGGTTGTTTTCCCACCATGGAGCGCTCATTCCGAATTCGGCCAGACGGGCGTCGGTAATCGCCATCAGGGCCATCAGGTCGAATTTTTCCTGGCGTAACGGCTCATCCGGACCGCTCCGCCGAATCGGGACCCAGCGAATCTCCGTATTGGTGCGCGCGGCGACTTCATTCACCAGGTCGTGAATGAAACCCGATGGCTCATTTTTCTGAGAAACAAAGGAAAACGGCGGGAACGTCCCAATGCCAACCCGCAGCACCTTGGGATGACGGCGCTGCCAATACAGAAGGATACCGCCAAGCACACAGATTGCCCCGAGTGCGAGGCCCAAACGCCAGACGCGTGAATCCTTGAGCGAAATCATTCCGCCAAATCTATATCGACATGCTAGCGGTCATCTTTAGTGCAACTCCCCGCTTGGAACATTACGGTATATAAATTACAGCGTCACGGAAGTACCACTCGTTGTCCAAAAGGGTCCAGAGACGCACGTAGACCTCGCCCACCGGGAGTCCCGGCAATTCTATCTCATTCCGGGCGTCCGCGAACCAGCTTTCAAACAGATCGCCCTTCCCCGGTTCGAGGCCGACCGAGAGCACGTAGGCCTGCGCGCCGGGAGTGGCCTCCCAGCCGAGCGGCAGGGACGCGTCCCGAAGGAGCTTGGCGGGGATCCCTCCGAACATCACCCGGACCTGATCGACCGATCCATCGGCCCGCACCGCAACCACGCCCATTCCCGGTTTTTCGCGCGGCGGGATGGCGACAAGGATGGAGCCATCGTCCTCCACCTTCACCTCGAGAGGCGCGCCGTCGAGCGTCACCAGCGGCTGCAATCCAAAGCCCGAGCCGCGAACCCGCAGCGTGCCCGCGCCCAGCAGGAGGCGCGCACGGCCACCGTACACGCCATCCGCGTCCGAGGCCATGGCGACGCTCGCGATGGAGACGCCGTCCTTCACTCGCATGGCCCGCGTGCCTCGCCCGAGGCTCGTATGCAACTTCGTGGGAGGCTGGCCGTTCCAGCTTACCGAGAGCTCCGCGTCTTCGTTCTGGGGGACGCGGGCGAGCGACAGGACGCCGGAGCCGGGCAACTGGGTGAGCGGCGCTTCGCCGTAGTAGGCAATGGCGGAGGCGTTGGTGGCCCGGGCGCCCGATGGGTCCTCATAAGCCAGCCAGAGGCCGGAATGGGTGGAAAGCTCGGAGTCGCCGGACGCGCTGTAGAGATCGCGCCAGGTTTCCTCGTTGTTGAGGAACCGGACCAGCAATCGCCAGGTGGGATGCGTGTCGCCGGTGATGTTTGCGATGCCCGGTTCGCCGGCCGCGCACCCAAGCAGCAACCCGACGAAGCCGGTGGTATGGCAGCCCGGCACGACGCGCGTCCGATCGGGTTCGACGCCGGCGGCAAAGTAACCCGCCGCCTGCAGCGCGGGCACCAGTCCGTCGGTGGTACGCGTGGACCGGGACCTTCCTGCCACGGCCAGCAGATCGACACCGCGCCAGTCGTCGCCGCCCTGATTCCACGTCGCGAGGTCGAACAGGAGTCGCGTCCCGCCGGAGATCGCCGCCGCCTGCACGTCGGGGGCGGCCAAACCCTGCAGATCGGCGCCAAAGTGCGGCGTACCGATCGTCACCAGCTTCCGTACGCGATGCGGGATCGGGGGCGCATACGTCCCGTCGGCGCGTTTGCCCGCGAGGTACGTGCGGGCGATGATGCCGCCCATGCTGTGGGCCACCAGATCCACCTGCGCGACCTCGCCGCCGTCCTCATAACGAAGCCCCGCGAGGTAGACGCCGAAGGACGCTGCCAAGTCCTCGATGGGGATCCGGCCCAGCAGGCAGTTGTCGAAAAAGCGAACCTCCCGCCCGGAGGCGGCAAGCAGCGCCTCCATCTGGCCAAAGGTATCGGAACTGGGTACGGCGCCTGGCGAACAGCC
>JAFDVT010000675.1 GCA_018268875.1 Acidobacteriota bacterium | reverse complement strand
ATGGAGGTCTGCGCGTCGGCAAACGTGTACAGGCCGCGGGGACTGAAGGTCTGCATCTGCAGGAGTTCGTCGCGGACGCGGCGGATATCGGCGCCGAACTTGACGGTGTGGTTGCCGGCGTTCTTGGTCCAGGTGTTGGCCATGTCGATGTTGGCTTCGGCGCGCACCCAGGGGAGGCTGGCGCTGAATCCTACCACCGGGTTCGAAAAGCCGTTGATGTTGATGCCGACCAGGCCGCTCGAATACTGGTCGATGTTCACGCCGGGGATGCCCAGTTGTTGGCTGGCGTTGGTGCCGAAGTCGGCGTTCTGCGCTTTGTTGTTGTAGTGGGCGACGCCCGCGCGGAATTCGGCGACGAGGGTGTTCGAAAAGATGCGGTTGTAGTTGAGACCGGTGCTGTAGCTCTTTTGTACGCCGGTGCCGGCGAATGCGCCCTGCGCCGCGCCCCCGGCGGCTCCAAACGCCGGCGCCTGGAACACCACGGGACGGGAGAAGCTGAAGCGGCCGCTCAAACGGTCGCTCGCGGACATGTTCCAGTCCATTTTCCAGTCCATGGAGTCCGTGTCTTTGCGGAAGGGCAGCAGGCCGAACCAGTTGTTGTTGTCGCCCGCCGCGGTGGGATTGGGCAGCAAGCCGAGGATCTTGAGAGAGATCGGGTTCAGGCGACTGGTCGGGATGATGTTGCCGGCAAACGGCGTACGGCCGGTGCCGTCGGCGTTGCCGGTGGCGGGATCGTAAATCGTCGTGGCCGAACGGCTGAGGTTGCCTCCCCGGATGTCGGCGGCGGGGATGCCCAGCAGGTTGGTGTTGGCCTGATGGTCGGTGATGCGCAGGTAGTCGCCGAAGAAGAACAGCTTGTTCTTGACGAGGGCGCCGCCAAAGTTACCGCCGAAGTAGTTGTAGACAAGATGGCCGACCGTGGCATCGAAATAGTTGCGCGCGTTGAACTCGCTGTTGCGGGTGAACCAGTAGGCGCCACCGTGGTACTGGTTGCCGCCGGACTTGAGGATCACGTTGGTGACGGCGCCCGAAGCGCGGCCGAGTTCCGCATCGAAGTTCGACGTCGAAACGTCGACGTTCTGAATCGCTTCGATGGGCGGCACCATGATCTGCAGCAGGCCGGTGCGCTGGTTGTTGTCGATGCCCTCGATCTGATAGTTGTTGCCCTGGCGCATCTGTCCGTTCACCTGCGTCTGCAGCGAACTTGCGGCGTTGAAGAACTGCGAATGCTGGAACGAGGCGCGAGTGGTGCCGGGGACGAGGTTCAACAGCGACTGGTAGTTGCGATTGGTGCCGAGCGGCATGTTCGCGGTCTGCACCTGGGCGATGGCGCGGCCGGTGTCGGCGCGATCCGACTGCAGGACGGGCGCTTCAGCCGTGACGTCGATCGATTCGTTGACGTTGCCGGGTTGCAGCGCGAGGTCGACACGCGGGGTGCTGTTGACCGCGAGTTCGACGTTGCCGCGGGATACCTTCTTGAAGCCGGCCTGTTCGACGGAAATGGTATAGATTCCGGGCGGAAGATTGGGAAATTCGAAATTGCCGGTATCGTTGGTAACGGTGCTACGCGTGGTGCCTGTGTTGGTTTCCTGGGCGGTCACTTTGGCGCCCGCAACCGTGGCGCCTGTAATGTCCGTGATGGTTCCGAGGATTGTTCCATTCACCGCCTGGCCGAAAGAAAGCGCGGTCAGGACACTAAGTGCCGTGAGGATGACGGCATAAAGTCTGACTTTCATCGTCTGTGGTCCCCTGTCTTCGGGTGGTTGACTTGTGCGAGTTCCGACGTGGGAATTCACCTGAATATAACCGACTGGTTGGCTTTTGTCCCTAAAGAGTTGTACATGTAGATCCTCCGCAAATCGGGATAAAGGTATCCTGAACTTGAGAGAGCGTAAGGGCTATTGGAACGGCTGATCAATCTCATCAATGTCGTCAGCGTTTTTCTGATGCTGGTGGTGGTCTTGTCGCTGCGGCGGCAACGGATCCGGCCGGAATACGCGGTGGCTTGGCTGGGGGCATGCGCGGCGCTGTTTGTGCTGTCGCGCTGGACCGGTCCGGCCCTGTGGCTGCAGAATGCGCTGGGGTTGCCCGATCGCCCTTTGGCGTTGATTTTAATAGTGTTTGCGGTATTTATGGTGGTGTTTTACCGCTTCACGGTACGGATCTCCGACTTGAAGGACGCCAACATCGCGCTTGCGCAGCGCATGGCGATTCTCGAGTACCATCTCGAATCCCTGCATGAAAAAAAACAAGAACATCCAGGCATCGTCACAGACGGCCAATAGCGGCGCGGCGCCGAAGTCTTTTCCCTGGTGGCTGGCCGCTTTGGGAGCGGTGCTGGTGGCCTTTGCCATCTATAGCCCGTCGCTGAGCGGTCCGTTCGTCTATGACGATTTGAATCTCCCGTTCCGTAACATTCGTTACGAACGGCTTCCCTTCTCCGCGTGGATCGCCGGAGTTCGCCCCATGCTGATGGCGAGCTACTGGGTGAATTTCCAGATGAGCGGGCTGGAGACGACCTCGTATCACGTCTTGAACGTACTGTTTCACGCGATCAACGGCGTGTTGGTGGCGTTGGCGGTTCGCAAGCTTGCCGGCGAGGTCTGGCTGGGCGTGCTGGCTGGGGCGCTGTTCCTCGTGCATCCGTTGAACACCGAAGCCGTGTCGTACGTGGCAAGCCGTTCGGAGAATCTGACGGTGATGCTGTTTCTGGGCGCTTTTGTCGTCTTTCTGTATCGCAAGTCACGCGAGATCGACTGGGGTACAGCGGCGGTGGTGCTGATCCTGTTCGGGATGGCGTGCCTATCCAAAGAATATGCGGTGACGCTGCCGGTGCTGCTGTTGTTGACCGACCTGTACTTCAACGACGAAGGTCCCAAGGCGAACTGGCGTGTGTACGCGCCGGTGGCATTGGGCGCGGTGATCGGCGTGTACTTCATATGGGGCGTGTTGACCAAGTCCGACACGGCGGGGTTCGGCCTGAAGGGGCTTTCCGCAAGCGACTACTTCTTTACCCAGTGCCGGGCGATCTGGGTGTACATTCTGAAGTTCTTCGTGCCGGTGGGATTGAACATCGACCATGACTTTGCGATCTCCCGGTCGCTGACGGATCATGGGGCGGTGTTCGGGCTGCTCGGGTTGCTCGCGGCATCTGGAGCGGCGTTCTGGTACCGGAAACAGTTTCCGCTCGCGAGCTACGGCTGGTTCGTGTTCCTGCTGCTGCTGGCGCCGACATCGTCGTTCGTACCGATCGCCGATGTACTGGTGGAGCGGCGCGCGTACCTGCCGTCGTTCGGGTTGCTGCTGATCGTGGTGGAGGTCGCGAGGCGGGTTCCGGTACACAGGCTGGCGTGGGCGATTCCGGTGGCGGTGTTCGCGATCCTGACGTTTGGGCGGAATCAACTGTGGGCCGATCCCCTGGCGCTGTGGAAGGATGCGGCGGAGAAATCACCCAACAAATGGCGGGTGCAGTTCCAGGTCGCCGACGCGTTGTACCGAAATGGGGATTGCGCGCAGGCGGCGGCGGCGTTTGAACAGACGAGCAAGCTGGACAAGCCCGATTACCGGTTGTTGATCAACTGGGCGCATGCGCTCGATTGCGCGGGCCAGCCCGGTCCCGCATTGGCCAAGGCGCAAGAAGCGCTGCAACTCGACCCTTCGGCGCAGGCGTACGCGTTTATCGGGATGCAGCATGCCAAGGCCAGCCGCACGGCGGAGGCTTTGGACGCATTGAACAAGGCCGTGGCATCGGATCCGAACTTCGACATGGCGTACGCGTACCGCGGCAATGT
>JAFDVT010000674.1 GCA_018268875.1 Acidobacteriota bacterium | reverse complement strand
TGGCAGGCGGCGCACCACTGGTCGTACGTCTGGCGGCCCGCGGCGATCGCGTCCTTGTTGCCGTTGTACGGATTCTTCCCCGTCTTCTGGAACTCGATGGCCTGTTGCGACACCGTTTCATTGGGGTACAGGTCCATCTTCAAGGGCTGATTAGTTAGCGAATTACGGAACACCGGAGCGCCGGTCGTATTGGATGTCATCTCGGTTACTTCCTGCACCGTGAGCGCCGTCACCTGGCCGGGCTTTACTTCCGAGGCCGGAACGATGCGCCATAGCGCGCCCGGAGGATTGCCCATCGGTCCGCGATCGGCGGTGTAGAAGCAGTTGCAGTTCACCGCGTACACGTAACCGTCTTCGGCATTGCCTCCCGCGGTGAATTGCAGGTTGGTGTGCAGGAGTTCCTGGATCACCCATTTGCTGCCGTTCCACGCGGTGCCGAACAGGCGTCCGGTACACCAGTCGCCGACAAGGTACACGCCTTTCATGCCGCCGTAGTTCGCCACGCCAAGACCTTCGATGGAACAGCCATGGCCGGTCTTGAGGGGCGTCGCGCCGGGGAACGGAACCTCATGCGGGTATTCCGCGATCGGCAGCGTACCGAAGATCGGGCACTTGTCGTTGGGACCGCTCATCGGGTGGCACCACGAACCCTGCAACTTGTTCCAGCCGAAGTTTTCGCCGCCCTTGCTGGACTTGGGAGCCCAATGGATTTCTTCCCAATGGTTCTGGCCGACGTCGGCAATATAAAGGTCGCCGGACTTGGGATCGAACGAGAACTCGTAGGGATTGCGCAGGCCGTACTGCCAGATTTCGGGGCGGGCGCGCGTCTTGATCTTGGCGAAGTCCACTTCGGTGATGCCGAACAACTGCATTAGGCGTTCGCCGCTGGCCGCAGCAAAAGGATTCGTCGGCGGAATCTTGTACGGAATCTTATCGTTGTCTTCCGTGTTGACGTCGATGCGCAGCATCTTGCCGAGCAACACCGTGAGGTCCTGGCCGGATTCGTACGGGTCGCCTTCCCAGCCGCCGTCGCCGGAACCGATATAGAGGTAGCCGTCGGGGCCGAATTCGATCTGGCCGCCGTTGTGGTTGTAATAAGGCTGTTCGATGCGCAACAGAACCTTGGCGGTTTTGTTGGTGCGTTCCGGGGTGAGGACGTCGGGGCTGGCCGGGTCCACCTGGAACCGCACGATCACGCCGTCGCCGTTAAACGGTAGCGAGGCGTAGTGAACGTAGAAGTACCCGTTCTCTTTGAACTTGGGGTGGAAGGCCATCGAATAGAGGCCCTGTTCCACAAATCCGGTCTGGACATCGGAGCCGAGGGGGTTGATCTTGGTGAGGTCCAGGAACGGTTGCGGATTCACCTTGCCGTCCTTGGTGACGATCTTGATGCGGCCGACGCGCTCGACCACAAACAGACGCCCGGTGCCGTCCATCGCGGAGGCGACGTTGGTGGGGTCGTTGAAGCCTTCGGCCACCTTGACCAGCGCCAGTTTGGGATTGCTGGGCAGGCGGTCCGGACCGGGCCGGGCGACCTGTTCGCGCGTCTCCGGCGCTTTCTGGGAATACAGAGGACTATAAACAAGCGAGGCGATGACGGCCGCGCGCAGCACAACGGAGGCGTGTGAAGACATGACGTTTCGAGTACCTATCATACAAAACCGCCGGAACCGTAAACGACACTTTTACCTTTCTTAGCCGCCGCTTAACGAACTATTTCCCGCGACTTGAGTTTAGAGAGTCAGAAGGAGCAACCGAAAACACCATGAACTTCAAGCAATCGGTCGCCATCGCCACGGTTTCCGCCGCACTCGCCACACTGGCGGTTGCCGCGCCCGCTCAGGCGAGTGACAAAAAGACCCAGCGGAACTTCGACGCCCTGAAATCGTACCTGTCGCTTTCCGACAGCCAGGTTACGGCCATCCAGGAAGCGCGCAAGGCACAGCGCGAACAGATGAAGGCGGAGTTCCCGCAATTGCAGGCCAAACATAAGGCCATGCAGGATGCCCTGCAGTCCGGGACCGCGGACGCCACCACGCTCGGCAACATGCTGCTCGACACGCAGGCCGCTCGCAAGAAGGTGCAGGCGGAACGTCAGGCCGCCCACGAACAGCTGCTATCCACTCTCACGCCGGATCAGAAGACCAAGCTCGACGAACTGAAGGGCAAGCGCGGGGACGCGGCCGCCCGCCAGGCAATGCGGTTGGGTCTGCTGATGCCGGATCGCGCCAATGCCTCTGGCGCGGCCAAAGGGTTCCGTCGCGGCGGCCGCGGTTCGGCCGGAGCGATGGGCTTCCGCAGAGGCGAAGGCTCCGCCGGCACCGTCCAGAAGTTCTAACAGCAAAGCCCGAAGGGCGCGCCCACCAAAACGCGCCCTTCTTCCTTTTGGATCTTTTTTATGAAATCTCCCGTACTTGCCGCTGCCGCCGCTTTCGGCGCCCTTTGCTTTCTACCCGGAGCGATGTTCGCGCCCGATGGCGCCGCCTCCACCGATCCCCGCAAACCGTTGTCGTTGCGCGAATACCTGAATCTTTCCGAGACGCAGGTGAAGCAACTCGAAACGCTGCGGGACCAGCGCAAAGAACAGGCTCGCGCCTCGATCGACAACCTGGAACAGAAGCAAAAGGCCTTGCGTACGCGCCTGGCATCGTCCGAGACGGAACCTCTCTCGGTTGGCTCCGCCGTCCTGCAATTGGAACTCGCCAAGACACGCGCCGAGGTCACCACGAGCGATCTGACGGAAGACGCTGTCGCATATCTCACACCCGCGCAACGCGCCAAGCTTCGCGACCTGGAACGGTTTCGCCAATTGCAGCCCGTGCTTCGCGAAGCGGCGGCCAATTTTCTGATCGCTCCGCCGGAAGCCGTGGTGAGTGGATCGGGTCCGCTGGGCATGTTCACCGCGCCGCGGAAACGGGACCGCCGCTCCTCGTATTTAGCTGGACAGGACCGGACCCTGGCGGTTTCGTTCCCACATGCTGCGCAGCATGCCGAAAACAATCAGGTCGTGAAACTTCCCGTAGAGTAACTGGCCCTGTTCGATCAGGCCCTCCTCACGAAATCCGAGACGCCTGGGGATCGCCTGGCTGCGAACATTGCCCGCCGCGCACTGCAGTTGCACGCGATTGAGGCTCCATTCGTCGAACGCCTGGTCGCACATCGCGGAAACGGCCGCCGTCATGATGCCGCGTCCGGTGTACCGGCTACCCAGCCAGTAACCCAGTTCCACTTTGCGGTTCGCCCAGTTGATGGCCTGGCAACCGATGGTTCCGGCGTATTCGCCATCCACCCAGATGCCCGCGTGAAAGCCCGCATTCTTGGCGAACTGCCGTAACGACTTGTCGATGAACTCGCGCGTGTCGTCCGTGCTGCGCGTCGCATCCACCCACGGCAACCACTCGCGCAGATATTCGCGATCGGAAGAGATCGCCGAATAGAGCGCGTAGGCATGCCGCTCCTCGAGCAGCTTCAATTCAACGCCGGGCAACAACGAAGCGCGGAACATTTAGAGCACGTCCGCAAAACCGCGTTTGAGGTGGCGAAAGAAGAGTCCACCGGCGACGAACACCGCGATGGCGAACAGCGCCACAATCGCCATGTCGCGAAAGTTCGGCAGGTTGACGTTGAGGATCAGTTCCCGATACCCATTCACGACGTAGGACAGCGGATTCCAGTCCACCAGGAACCGCAGTTGTTCCGGCACCATGTCGCGCGTGATGAAGATGGGCGTCAGCCAGAACCACAGCGTCATCACCACTTGCACCACCTGCGCGGTGTCGCGCAGATAGACGTTCAAGCTGCTGGTGATCCACCCAAGCCCGATCGCCAGCATCCCCGTCAACAGCATATAAATCGGCAGGAACACCGCCATGGGACTCACGCCGTGGTCCCAGATGATGACCGCCGCCAGCACCAGCGCCACCGCGATCAGGTGGTTGATGAGCACGGAAAGGAAGATCGACACCGGGATCACTTCCGACGGGAACACGGTCTTGGTGATGAGGTTCGAATGGTCCAACAGTCCGGCCGCCGAGCGGGAGACGGTTTCCTGGAACATCAGCCAGGGCAGGAACCCGCAGAACAGGAAGATCGTGTAGTTATCCGTGAGCGGACTATTGGTCGGGCTTTTCAGGCACACCTGAAAGACGAACGTCCAGCTTGCCAGCAGGACCAGCGGATGGATCACGCCCCAAAGCCAGCCCGCGGCGGACCCGGCGAACCTCTGCTTGAAGTCGCGTTTGACGAGTTCCATCAGCAGCGTACGGCGTTCAATCAGGTTCCGGGCAAAGTGGCGGCCCGGCAGAGTAGCGGTCACGTTTTCAGTGTATCGAGGGTTGGACGGGCGCGCTCCCCTCGAAAACCGGTATAGAATAGGTCGGCGTTGTCCTACACCCAAGAGAAACTATGCAACGAATTGTTTTTACACTTTTCCTTCTCGCCTCCAGCGCGTCGGCCGACATCCTTCTGGATCAGCCCTTGGTTTTCATCAACGGCCGTACCTCCCAGGTGACGTCGAACAACACCGGGTACATCACCTGGGACCGCATCCAGTTGTCGCAGAACTCGTATGTGAATCAGATCTCGTGGGTCGGCGGGTTCTTCGCGCTCGGTGCCAGTACGGCGCCGACGCCACAGGCGGACTATTGGCTGTTTCAGGTCGCGTCCGATAACAACGGCGTGCCCGGCGCGGTGACGGACAGCGTCAAGGTGCCATTTAGCTCGGCTTCGAGGCAGTTGATTGCGAGCGGCGCACTCGGCGGTATGCCGGCCAACTTTTACCGGTTGGACATCTCCCTGCCGGCCACGCTGTTCGTCGCCGGGCGCGGTATTCCGCAGTGGTTCACGATCCAGGCTTTGGGTGACGGCCCCAGTACCTTCTCCTGGATTTCCGGCAGCGGCGGCGATGGCGTCGCCAAGCAGTTGGATCTCTCCTCCGGTTCTTATACGAGCTTTCGCGATCGCTCATTGCAGCTTTCCGGCATTGCGGCGGTTCCCGAGCCCCGCTGCGAACTGCTCTTGCTGAGCGTCCTGTTCGCTGGCCGCCGCTTTAGGATACGGGCTTAAGCTGCCAGTCGAACCCCGGCTTGTCGGAAGGCTGCGTGTACAGTCCTTCCGGCCCTTTGGTGATCATGTACTCTTCGCGCCACAGGTCGTACACTTCCTTGGGACCTCCCGGCGCGGGCATGAACAGTTCCGCCCAGGGTGAGTTGGTGGCCGCGTAGGTGTAGTGGATCGAATCCCGCGAACCTCCGCCGTGTGGGATCACCGGGATGTCGTAGGCCGCCGCCAGCGCGCCGACACGGCGCATCTCTGTCAGACCTCCGACCCAGTGGATGTCCGGCTGCCAGATCTCCGCCGCTTCGTGCTCCAGCAGTTGCCGGAACCCGTAGCGGCCGTACTCATGTTCGCCGGTCACAATGCGCGTCGAACGGATCTGCTTGCGCAAGCGGCCGAAGCCGGCGTAATCATGCGGCTGCAGGCATTCTTCCATCCAGTACACCCGGTATGGCTCGAACATCTCCGCCATTTCGAGCGTGTACCGCTCGGTCCACGCCATCCAGCAATCGAGCATGATCTCGCCGTCGGGGCCCATCAGTTCGCGGGTACGCTTCACCAGTTCGACGTTCTTGCGCTGTCCTTCGCGGCCGTCGGCGGGGCCGTGCGGGATCGCCAGTTTCATCCGCTGGAACCCGGCTTCCAGATGCTGTTCGATGTCGTTTCCCGTGCAGTAGGCGGGCACCCGAGGCTTGGTGGCGCCGCCCAGTAACTTGTACACCGGCATGCCGGTGGCCTTGCCGACCAGATCCCAGATCGCCAGGTCGACGCCGCTGATGGCGTTCATCGTCACGCCCATGCGGCCATACGACATCGTGGACCGCCACAGGATGTCCCAGATCTTTTCGACGTCGAACGGATCTTCGCCCAGCAGGAGCTTGGTGAGATGTTCGGTGACGATCGTGCCGCCGCCGGGTCCACCGTTGCCGTAGCCTTTCAGCCCTTTGTCGGTCGAGATCTCGACCCAGAAGCTCGGCACCTTGCCGGGGTCCGCCATGAACAGCGACCTCGTGGCCTTGTACTTCGGGTAAATCGACATCGGATTCGCCACTTCGACGCCTTGCGTGGACCACGAACCCTTGGCAGGCGTGTACGACGGCGCCGGTTTCAGCGGGGCCATCTCGACCAGGCGGACGCCGGTGATTTTGAGTCCGCTTTTTTCGTTCTGAAAGGCCAGCGCGGCGGGAGCAAGCCCGGCGAGGCCGGCAAGGAATTGGCGTCGCGACGTCGAGGTCATGACGGGCAGTATATCGGTTCGCCGGAACCGGCGATGATTAATTATCGTTAAGACTCTTATAACGAGGCCGCGATTCTCGTCTTCTCATAAGGAACGTTCATTGGATCCACTGGGCGCATTTATCGACTGGATTGCCAGGTACGGCATCTTGGGACTGGTGTGCCTGGGCGCGCTTGAACGATTTGTGCCGATTCTGCCGTCGTATGCCGTGCTGGTGGCGATCGGGATCGCCGCCGCCAATGGGGAATGGACGGTGCTTGCCGCGTTCACCGGAGCGGTCTGCGGTAGCCTGATTGGCTGCTTGTTGTTGTATTGGCTGGCCCTGGCGCTGGGACGCGACCGTTCGTACCGCCTGTTGACCGGCACTGGTCGCATGGCCGGGATTCCTCCCGCCCGCGTGGACCGCTGGATCGTGTCGTTGCAGGCCCGGCAAAGAACTCTTGCCTTCGGCGCCCAACTCGTACCAGTTGTTCGATTGATGGCTCCGGTGATCGCCGGGTTGTTTCGCGCGGAGACCGGCCGGTTCATGGCTGGAACGGCGGCCGGCGTCATCGTCTGGAACGGACTGTTCCTGGGAGTGGGTTACGCCGCGGCCCGGTTGTCGGGTGCGGCGAACCCATCCGCGCTGGCACTGCAGGTTCTGGTAGTACTAGTGGCCGTCGAGACCTTGTGTGCGGTAGCCTGGCGCTGGTTTACGCGAGGCACCCGGTCACAGGCCGCGTAAGGCGCTCAACGCCGCATCCCAGAACACGGCGCCGTCGGTGTCGAAGTTCTCCATCGTCATGTAGTCCTGGTAGATGTCCGGCTGGATGCCGACGCCGTCGTAATAACGGATCGCCGGAAAGCCATCCACAGCTACCGGATTCAGGCGGACCAGCAGCCCCATCGTCATCCGTGTCGTTCCTTCGGCGTAGCCTCCGGCGTCAAACGACACGACGTTTCCGCCGCCACCGTCCGTCGTCGTACCCATCACCGTGGCGCGCCGGTTGTCCTGCAGAACCATGGTGAGCGATTCGCCGGCCGACAACGTGAAGTTGTCCACCAGCGTCAGGATCGGCTTGGTGTACAGCGTCTTGACACCCTTGGCGTCGAAGAAGGAACTGGTGGGGAAGTCATACCCGCATAGCGGCAGCGCACCGGTGCGTGCGCGATTCTCCTTCAACGCCGCCTTCACCTGATCCAGAAGATATTGATAGCTGTCGATGATCCACTGTTCGGCATTGGCACGGCGGGCGGAGGTCAACGCCGACGCGAAGCTGCCCTGTCATTGCAGAGTGGCCCGCAGTTCCTCGCTGAATCCCATGAACGGGCTCGGCACAAGCATCCGCGCGATGGACTGCGTGTAGCAAAGCGAGCCGCCTCCATTGCCCATCAGGTCGAGAATCAGGCCGTCGGTGTTCGCCTCCAGGTACTGGATTTCGGTGGCCAATTGCGCGAGCGCCGCCGTCGTGTTGGCCGGGGACATGGTCGCGATGCGCAGCAGGCCGTACGTCTTTCCGCCGGAAGTAAAGGTGCCGGAGAAAAAGTAGTCCGAGGTGCTGAAGCCGAGCCTGTAGCGGAAGTTGTTGGGCAGGCTGTACACGAACAGCGGATACGCATAGCCGAATGGGCCGAGTCCGCTGCCTTCGCCGAACGCCTGCGGTCCGGCCACCGCCTCGAAATGCTGCAGTTGTTCGAGCGGCTTCATGTATTCGGGCGTCGGCGCGGGAACGTCCGGCGTATCCGTTTCCACGGTGGTGGTGCCCTGCGAAGGAACCCCCAAGGCCGGTCCATAGCGCATGGCGCGGCGGCGTACCGGAGTCCCACCACGACGCTCCGAAGCTGTTTTCGACGCTTTGCGAACATACACGGGCGACGGCACGATACCAGCCGAGGTGACGGGTTCGCCGTAGACATCCCACTTGATCGTGTACGTCTGTTCCGCGTCGGTGGACGCCCGCCGGATGACCACTACCGCTTCCTTGTCGATCATGTGCGCGAGCGGGTACCAGGCCTGATAGCGTTCGGTGATCGTTGCCGCGGCCAGACGCCGCCGGCTCACCGGGTTGCTGGCCCCGTTGACGGCGTAGGGCTCGAATTTCGTGATGAGTTCGGCCACCGGAACCCCGTCCACCGAAATCAGTTCGTCGCCGTAGGTGAAGTTGTACGTGGCGGAAGGCAGATAGCGGCGGTCGATGTAGTCGATAATCAGCTTGCCGTCGTAAATATCCGCGTCGAAATGCAGCCACGCGTCGTAGCTGGATTTCGTGATGTATTCGTCGTGGCTGTCGCGCAGGCTGGCGACATAACGGGTGCAGATGTCGAAAAACTCGGGATCCGTCTTCGAGGCGCGAATCTGGTCCACCCAGGGCTGGACGCGATACAAGTCGAAACCGTACAGGTCGCGCTTGAGTTCATACGGGGCGTAGTTTTTCGAATACAGCCCGACCAGGTTCATGAAGTCGGACAGCTTCTGTTCTACGGTTAGGTCCGCGAGTAATGCTGGGGCGGCGAGCAGTGCCGCGAAAAGGCCGCGTGCAATTTTCATATATATATTCCGAAATGGGGCGTGAGCGAAATCAATCTAACACAACCCCACTTCGCAGAAAAGCACGGGAATTTTCTATGTGGAAACGATCTCGCTGATCACCCGGCCGCCGATGTCGGTCAGCTTTTTATAGCGTCCCGCGTGCAGGTACGTGAGGCGGTTCTGGTCGAGGCCCATCAGATGCAGCAGCGTCGCGTGAACGTCGCGCATCGGGATCTCTTCGTGTTCCGCGCGCACCGAAAAATCGTCGGTTTCGCCGAACGTCGCGCCGGCTTTGACGCCGCCCCCGGCCATCCACATACACAAGCCGTACTGGTTATGGTCACGGCCGGGCTTGTCCGTCGTCAGGTTATTGTCAAACGGCGTACGTCCCATTTCCGACGCCCAAACCACCAGCGTCGACTCCAGCAAGCCTCGCGATTCGAGGTCCGCCAGCAAACCCGCCACCGGCTTGTCGACTTCCTGGCAATGCACCGGCAAACGTTCCTTGATGTTGCCGTGATCGTCCCACCGGTCGGCGCCCGCGCCGTGCAGCAACTTCACAAAGCGTACGCCGCGTTCCACCATGCGGCGCGCCAGCAGGCATTGACGGCCGAACGGTTCGGTGACCGGATCGTCCAGGCCGTACAGCTTGCGCGTCGCGTCGGATTCCTTGGCGAGGTCCACCAGTTCCGGCGCTTTGGACTGCATGCGGAACGCCAGTTCGTAGGCCGCGATGCGAGCCTCCAGTTCCGACGTGTTGGTGCGATCGGCCAGATGCTGTTCGTTGAACTTCTTCAACAGATCGAGTTCGGCACGCTGCTGCTCGATCGACCCGTGCGGATTGAGGTCCACAATCGGCGTCGAACCATTGCGGAACAGCGTCCCCTGGTATTCGGCCGGCAGGTACCCATTGCCCCAGACGCTCGCGCCGCCGATGGTCGCGCCGCGGCGGTCACCCATCACGATAAAGCCCGGCAGATCCTTGTTTTCGGTACCCAGGCCGTAGGTCACCCAGGCGCCGATCGACGCGCTGCCCGGAAACTGATTGCCGGTCAACGAATGGTAGACGGCCGGACCGTGATTGTTGTTGTCGACCTTGACGCCGTGGACGAACGCCAACTTGTCCGACTGCCGTGCGAGGTTCGGCAACAGCGCCGACATCCAGCGGCCGGACTGGCCGTGCTGCTTGAAGTCCCAATAGGGCGGAATGATGCGGTTGGGCGCTTCGGAAAACGTCGCCAGTTCGCCTTCGGTGCGAACCGCCTTGGGCATCTGCTGCCCGGCGCGCTTCACCAGTTCGGGCTTGTATTCGAACAGATCCATCTGGCTCACGCCGCCTTCGAAGAACAGGAAAATACAGTTCTTCGCCTTGGCCGGGTGATGCTGCTTTGCCTGCATCAACATGCTGCTCAAAGCCAGTCCGCCGAGGCCCAGGTAGGAATCGAACAACACCTGCCGGCGGGTACGTTTAGTCGACATAAAGGAACTCATTGGACTCCAGCACCACCTTGCAGATCGACTCTAACGAGCCTTTGAACTCGCGGAACATTTGTACTTCGGACGCTGTGGGCTCGCGCTGCAGCGCCAGTTGGAACACATTGCGGACTTCCTGATCGCGCGACTCGGCCTTGGCCCGCTTGGCCAGGAACCCCGCTTCTTCGCGAACCAGGTCTCCGTTCATCATATTCAACGCCTGCAGCGGCGTGGTCGTATTGGACCTGCGGTCGCAACTTTCGCTGAACACGATCGCGTCGAACGACGCCATCATCGGCAACGGCAGGGATCGCCGCTGGAACACGTACACGGACCGGCGCCGAGCGTCCTCTTCGGACTCGTTGGTTTCCCACATCACGCCGCCGCCGCGGCCGTAACGCGCAAAGTCGGCGAGGTCGGCCGGCAAGGGCGGAAACACGCTGGGACCGCCGCGGCCGTCGCTCAGCCTGCCGCTGACTTCGAGAATGCTGTCGCGAATGGCTTCGGCCTCCAGGCGCCTGCGGTTGAACCTCGCGAGCAAGCGGTTGTCGGGATCCTTCTTGTCGGCCTCCGGGTTGTCGGAACTAAGCCGGTACGCCTGGCTCATCAGAATGCGCTTGTGCAGCGCCTTGATGTCCCAGCCGGATTCCATGAACTGGACGGCGAGCGTGTCCAGAAGTTCGGGATGCGAAGGACGGTCGCCATTCTTGCCGAAGTCCGACGTGGTGCGAATGATGCCGTCGCCAAAATGCTGCCGCCAGATGCGGTTGACCATCACTCGCGCGGTCAACGGGTTGTCCTTGGAGGCGATCCACTTGGCCAGCGTCAGCCGCCAGCCTCGCAACGGGAACTGCCGGTAACGATCGGTTTCGAGCACCGCCGCGTTGGAATTTCCGGTGATCGCCGAAAGGAACCCGGGTTCCACCGCCTCACCGGGCTGCCGGTAATCGCCACGAATCAGAACATGCGTTGGCGCGACATCAGGACCGGTCGGCGGACCCGCCACCACGGTGACACCCAGAACGTGCGGACGCCAGCGTTCGGCACGATTCCGCAGTTCCTCAATGCGGGAATTCAACTCGCCGTAGCGCGCTTTTTCTTCCTGCGAAAAGATGGACTTGCCGCTGTATTCGGCCATCGCCTCGCGACGGACGTCTTCTTTATCCAGCGCCTCAAAGCGGCCCTTGGGGTCGACCTTGTTCTTGTACGCCGCCAGCAGACGCGGCATCCACTTGTCTTCCAAAGCCTCGAGCGGAGCCTGTTCGTCCGTGTCGCCGGTGCGATCGGCAGCCTCTTTCAGTTCGAGGTACTGTTCTTTCTCCGCTTCGGTAAAGATGCGCTGTTTTTTCAGCCGTAGTTCGAGCCGCAGATCCGCGCGCTTGAATTCGCCCCCCGTTTTTTCGCTTCGCTGCGCGCGAGCGGCGATCAGCTTGGGCAGCAGTTCCTGCTCCAGCCGTTCGAGCGCCTTCTTTTCGGGACCGTTTTTCGCCCTTTCTTCGAGTTCCTTGACCTTGGCTTCGGCCTTTTCGGCAAACGCCTTGTCGCGGAACGGCACATCGGGAACATTGCCCGGCTGCGTCGTATTAAAGAACGCCTGCAACCGGTAATAATCTTTCTGCGGGATCGGGTCGTACTTGTGGTTGT
>JAFDVT010000673.1 GCA_018268875.1 Acidobacteriota bacterium | reverse complement strand
GTCGACTACGACCGTAGCGGCAGGTTCCAGCGCATTTTCGGAGGCAAGGAAGGCGGCATCGTGCATTGGGGTCCGCATGGAGGCATGCTGGACAGGAACGAATCGCTACTCATTGCGATGAGTGACCAGCAGTATCTGATGCGCCTGAGTTCGCAGGGCCAAAAGCAGCAGCAGGTCGACATGCCGGGCGGCAATCCGAGGCAGATCCGCAAATTCGGAAATCGGTACTACGTCGCGCATCTGGCCGACAACTGGCCCAAGGATCGGAATAGCCGCGGGTTCCTGTCGATCCTCGACGATAAGCTGCGGGTGATTTCGAATGTCGCGGGTTCGGCGCCGGAATACGATGACGCCGGGAAGTTACAGCCGATGCGGCATACCGAGGATGTGTTCCTGCATCCGCATGACCTGACCGTGGACGACGACGGCAGCATCTACGTCGCGCAGTTCGCGTCGGGCAATACGTACCCAATCAAGTTGGAGCGCGTGTGACTGCGCCCCGGCGATTACTGCTTTTCAAGAGCCGGGCCTTTGAGAAATTTGCATCGAAAGAAGGCATTCGAGATGCGGTCCTCTGCGAAGCAGCCGCTCGCGTCAACGCAGGGGCGATCGATGCGGACTACGGCGGAGGCTTGGCCAAGCAGCGTATTGCGCGGCCCAATCAAGGAAAATCTAAGGGCTATCGTTCGTTCATCGTATTCCGGCGTGGCGAGAGGTTATTCTTTGTTCACGGCTTCAGCAAAAGCGACCAGTCGAATATCGATCAGCGGCAGGAACGCCTTCTTCGCATCCTGTCGCGCTATCTGCTTGGACTAAGCGACAATGGGCTGAGTAGCCTCGTCCTGAAGGGCGAGTACGTGGAGTTGGTGTGCAATGAACAAAATTAAATACCGGTCCAAACTCGACGAAACGATGCATGAAATGGCCAAAGGGCTGTTCAACGAAGGCATTATGGACGAAAAAACAATGCGCGAGTTCGATGTGTCGTGCATCAAGCCGGTCAAGCCAAACTCTACTGCGAAGCCTAGCTTGGTACCGCCGCAAGACCCGGTTAAGCCAAAATCTTCAAAGCGACCGGGATAGCGCAACGGATACACTAAAATTATCCCGATGGCATCGAACAATTCCTTTGGCGCCGAAGCCACGCTGCAAGCTGGTGGCCAATCCTATCGCATCTATAGTCTGAAAGCGCTCGAAAAGGCCGGATACAACATCTCCCGCCTGCCGTACTCGATCCGCATCCTTCTGGAAAACCTGCTTCGCTTCGAAGACGAGGCGACCGTCAAGAAGGCCGACATCGAATACGTCGCGAAGTGGGACACCTCCGCCGCTCCCCAGGAAATCAATTACCGGCCGGCCCGCGTGGTCCTGCAGGACTTTACCGGCGTGCCCTGCGTCGTCGACCTCGCCGCCATGCGCGACGCTTTGCAGAAGATGGGAGCCGATCCCACCAAGGCCAATCCGCTCATCCCTTGCGACCTTGTCATCGATCACTCGGTGCAGGTGGATTACTTCGCCGGCAAGGATTCGTTCGACTTGAACGTCGCGCTCGAATATCAGCGCAACCGCGAACGCTACGCGCTGCTTCGCTGGGCGCAGACCGCGTTCCGTAACTTTCGCGCCGTGCCTCCTGGGACCGGCATCGTGCACCAGGTGAACCTCGAATACCTGGCTTCGGTCGTCTTCTCGGCCACCGATGAAAAAGACGGCGCCAAGCTCGCCTATCCCGACACGTGCGTCGGCACGGACTCGCACACCACCATGATCAATGGCATTGGCGTGGTCGGTTGGGGCGTCGGCGGTATCGAAGCCGAAGCCTGTATGCTCGGCCAGCCGATGTCGATGCTGCTGCCTCCGGTTGTCGGCTTCAAACTGAAGGGCAAGCTGCCGGAAGGCGCCACCGCCACCGACCTTGTGTTGACCGTCACGCAGGCGTTGCGCGCCAAGGGCGTGGTCGGAAAGTTCGTGGAATTTTATGGCGACGGCGTTGCCGCGCTGAGCCTCGCCGACCGCGCGACCATCGCGAACATGGCTCCCGAATACGGCGCCACCATCGGCTTCTTCCCCGTGGACGAGAAGTCGCTCGAATACCTGCGACTCTCGAATCGCAGCAACGAGCAGGTCGCCCTGGTGGAAGCCTACAGCCGCGAACAGGGGCTGTTCCTGCTGCCCGATTCGCCGGACCCGGTCTATAACGACACGCTCGAACTCGAACTGTCCACCGTCGTGCCGTCGCTCGCGGGACCGAAGCGCCCGCAGGACCGTCTGGAACTCCCGCAGGTGCAGGGCAACTTCGCCAAGCTGCTGAACGGCGAAGCGCCCAAGGCTAGCGAATACGAACCGGGCAACACGCTGAAGGACGGCGCAGTCGTCATCGCCGCCATCACCAGTTGCACGAACACGTCGAATCCTTCGGTGATGATCGCCGCCGGACTCGTCGCCCAGAAGGCCGCCGCAAAGGGCCTGACGCGCAAGCCCTGGGTGAAGACCAGCCTCGCGCCGGGGTCCAAGGTGGTGATGGATTATTACAAGGCCGCCGGACTCATCGAGCCTCTGGAAGCGCTGGGCTTCAACCTGGTCGGCTACGGCTGTACGACGTGTATCGGCAACTCGGGTCCGCTGCCCGATCCGATTGCGGATGCGGTGACCAAGGATAAGCTTGTCGTCGCCTCGGTGCTGTCCGGCAACCGTAATTTTGAAGGCCGCGTGAACCCGCATGTGCGCGCCAACTACCTGGCCTCGCCGCCGCTGGTGGTGGCCTACGCGATCGCCGGTACGGTGGACATCGACCTGCAGAAGGACCCGCTTGGCAAAGGCAAGGACGGCGCCGATGTCTATCTGAAAGACATCTGGCCGACCACGGCCGAAGTGGAAGCGGCGGTCGCCTCATCGGTGAATCGCCAACAGTTCGCGACGCAGTACGCGGGCGTGTTCGAAGGCGATGAACAGTGGCGTTCGATGCCGGTGAAGACGGGCGACCAGTTCGAATGGGACGCGACTTCCACCTACATCAAGCGGCCGCCGTACTTTGACGAAATGGCCGATCCGTCGAAGCCCATCGCCGATTTCAGCGGCATGAAAGTTCTGGCGTCGCTCGGCGATTCGATCACCACCGATCACATCTCGCCGGCGGGTAACATTTCGAAGACGAGTCCCGCGGGGGCGTGGCTGCAGGAAAAAGGCGTGAAGCCGGTGGACTTCAACAGCTACGGCGCGCGCCGTGGTCACGACGATGTGATGGTGCGGGGTACGTTCGCCAACATCCGTTTGCGGAACATGATCGCGCCGGGTACGGAAGGCGGCTGGTCGACCTACAAGGGCGAGCAGATGTCGATCTACGACGCGTCGCAGAAGTATCAGGCCGACGGTACGCCGCTGCTGGTGATCGCCGGCAAGGAATACGGTTCGGGGTCGTCGCGCGACTGGGCGGCCAAGGGTACGCTGCTGCTGGGCGTGAAGGCCGTGATCGCGGAAAGCTACGAACGCATCCACCGTTCGAACCTGGTCGGAATGGGCGTGTTGCCATGCCAGTTCCTGCCGGGGGAAAGCCGCGAAACGCTGGGGTTGACTGGCAACGAGACCTTCGACTTCACGGGCGTGTCCGAAGCGGTCGCCAAGGGCGGCAAGGCGACGGTCACCGCGACGGCGGCGGACGGTAGCAAGAAGACGTTCCAGGTCCAGGTTCGCGTGGACACGCCGCAGGAAGCCGAGTACTACCGCAGCGGCGGGATTCTGCCCTATGTGTTGCGGCAGGTCGCGGCGCGGTAACTGAACATTTCAGAAGTGAATCTGGCCAACGCATGCGGTCGTGCGTTGGCCTTTTTTGTTTTCTATGGCCCGGCATTATGGTGGCCCAGCGTTGTGTTGACCGAAGCTCCGCGCGCCTCAGGACTGATGAGTGCCATTACCTTTCAAACCGACAGCGATGGATGAAGCCTCTGGCAAAGAGTCTGCTGGCGGAGGCGGGCAAGTTGATTGAGGATCAGCGGGTGCGGGTGGTCCGTCTGCCGGCGAAGTGAAGAACGTCGAACCTCGTCCGGCTACACTGAAAGTCTTGGACCCCTTACTAACCGCCGCTTTGGACGCACGGCGTCAT
>JAFDVT010000672.1 GCA_018268875.1 Acidobacteriota bacterium | reverse complement strand
TCTGCAGGATCTGCCCGCCGACTTCCGTCCACGCCAGGCCAACCGTTACGCCTACTTCGTTGTTCTTTTCCGCTTCGAAATCGCGGTACTTCAGCGGCCCAAGCAGTTCCACGACCTTGTCGCGGGTTACCACCGTCTTTTCCGCCTTCACTTCCTTGACGGACGACTTCTTGGTCTCCTTGTCCGGCATGTTCTGAACCCAGGCTCGCGTGATCTTGCGGCACACGTTGCCCACTTCGCGTTCCAGATTGCGGACGCCCGCTTCACGCGTGTAGTGATGAATCAGCGTCTTCAACCCCTGCTCTGTGAATTCCACCGTTTCAGGCGTCAATCCGGTCTGTTCCAACTGCTTCTTCACCAGGAATTTCTTGGCGATTTCCAGCTTTTCGAGTTCCGTATAACCGGACAGGCGAATCACTTCCATGCGGTCCTGCAGCGCGGCGGGAATCGTGTGCAGCACGTTCGCGGTCGCGATGAAGAACACTTCGCTCAGGTCGTATTCGACGTCCAGGTAATGATCCTGGAACGTGGTGTTCTGCTCCGGATCCAGGACCTCGAGCAGCGCGGCCGATGGGTCGCCCCGGAAGTCCGCCGTCATCTTGTCGATCTCGTCCAGCATCACGACCGGATTGCGGGTGCCGGCCTTTTTCATCATCTGGATGACTTGGCCCGGCAGCGCGCCGATGTACGTCCGGCGATGACCGCGAATTTCCGCTTCATCGCGAACGCCGCCCAGCGACAGGCGCACGAACTTGCGTCCCGTAGCCTTGGCGATGGACTGGCCGAGCGACGTCTTGCCGACGCCGGGAGGCCCGACGAACAACAGAATGGAACCGCGCGGGTTCTTCACCACGCGACGCACAGCCAGGAACTCAAGGATGCGTTCCTTGATCTTTTCCAGGCCGTAATGGTCGTTTTCCAGAACTTCCTGCGCGAACTTCAGGTCGCGGATTTCCTTGCTCTTTTCCTTCCATGGCACAGCCAGCAGCCAATCGAGGTAGTTGCGGGAAACAGTGGATTCCGCCGACATCGGCGGCATCTGCTCCAGACGGCGCAGTTCGGCGATCGCCTTTTCGTGCGCTTCCTTGGGCATGCCCGCCGCTTCGATCTTTTTCTTCAGATCGTCGTACTCGCTCTTTTCGCCGCGGCCCAATTCCTTCTGGATCGCTTTGATCTTTTCGTTGAGGTAGTACTCTTTCTGCGCCTTTTCCATCTGGCGCTTGACGCGGCCCTGGATCGTGCGGTCGACATTGAGCTTTTCGATCTCGATGTCCAACATCTCGGCGACGCGCTGCAGACGGTCGATGGGGTCGAAGATTTCTAGCAGGTCCTGCTTTTCTTCGATCGTCAACTGCAGGTTCGCGCTGACGGTGTCGGCCAGCTTGCCAGGATCGTCGACGCGGATGGCGGCGATCATGGTTTCGTAATTCAGGTTCTGCGACAGCTTGACGTACTGTTCAAACAGCGACGTCACGCGCGACAACAGCGCTTCCACCTGCGGGCCGCTTTCGACCTTGAAGCCGAAGGTACGCACGGTAGCGCGGAAGAAGCCTTCTTCCTCGGTTACCGAAAGCACCTTGCCGCGCTCCACGCCTTCGACCAGAACTTTGATGTTCCCGTCGGGCGTGCGAACGCTTTGCACGATATTGGCCACCGTGCCGACCTGGTAGATTTCATCGGGGCGCGGTTCATCCACCGTCGCCTCGTGCTGTGTGGAAAGGAAGATTTTCTTATCGGTTGCAAGCGCCTCTTCCAAGGCGCGAACGCTCGATTCACGCCCTACGACGAACGGCGTCATCATATGAGGAAAGATGACGACGTCCCGGATGGGCATCATCGGGAGGCGTTTGGTATCCGACTTTTCTTTAGAAGTCAGCATGAACTGGCAGCAATGACTACAGCTTCGCGGCGAGTGTAGCCATATGGACACCCAGCGGCAGCAAAACTTTTGCTTGTCTCCAGTGTACCGTGTGGCGCGCAAGCCCATAACTAGCCATTCGGGCTAGGGAAGTGCTGGACTCTTACCTACGACGGTTCGTAATTCAGGTTCGGACCCAGCCAGCGTTCCACGTCGCTCTGGCTCATTCCCTTGCGGTTCTGGTAGTCCTGCACCTGGTCGCGATCGATCTTGCCCAGCGTGAAGTAGCGGGCCTCGGGATGCGCAAAGTACAACCCGCTGACGCTCGAACCCGGCCACATCGCAAAGGATTCGGTCAGCTTCATCCCCGTGCGAGCCTCCACGTCCAGCAACTTCCACAGCGTGCCCTTTTCCGTGTGATCCGGGCAGGACGGGTAGCCGGCCGCCGGACGGATGCCCCGGTACTTCTCCTCGATCAGATCCTCGTTCGACAGGTTCTCGTCCTTGCCGTAACCCCAGTCGCAGCGAACCTGCTTGTGCAGGTACTCGGCGAACGCTTCGGCCAACCGGTCGGCAATCGCCTCGGCCATGATCGCCGAATAATCGTCGTGGCCGGCGCGGAACCGGTCGCACAGTTCCTTGAGACCAATGCCCGTCGTCACCGCAAAGGCGCCAATGTGATCCTGGTACCCGGAATTCTGCGGCGCGATAAAGTCGGCGAGGGACCGGCACGGACGGTCGTCCTGTCGGTCGGTCTGCTGGCGCAAAAAGTGGAAGACGGTTGCGCCCTTGGAGTTCGGCAGCACGACGTCGTCGCCCACGGCGTAGGCGGGAAACAGGCCGTACACACCTCGGGCGGTGATCAGCTTTTCGGCGATGATGCGGTCCAGCATCGCGTTGCCTTCCTGGAATAGCTGGGTGGCCTGCGCGCCGTATTCGGGATGTTCCAAAATGCGCGGATACAGGCCTTTCAAGCCCCAGGTGTGGAAGAACGGACTCCAGTCGATAAACGGACGCAGCGTTTCGAGCGGCAGGTCCGCGATCTCGCGAACTCCGGTGAACGACGGCTTGGCGATGTCCGCGGCGCGCCATTCGATCGGCGTACGTCGCGCGCGAGCCTGATCGATCGGAATGCCCGCCTGCTTGGGCGCCAGGTGCATCTTGCGGATCTTTTCGTACTCCGCCTTGTGCTGTTCGACAAACGCGGCCTTGCTCTCGTCGCTCAACAAACTCGTGGCGACAGGCACGGCGCGGCTGGCGTCCAGCACATGCACCACCGGCTGCGAATAATGCGGCGCGATCTTGATCGCCGTATGCGCGCGGCTGGTGGTCGCGCCGCCGATCAGCAGCGGTTGTTTGAACCCGTGGCGCTCCATCTCCCGCGCCACGTGAACCATCTCGTCAAGCGACGGCGTAATCAGCCCGCTCAAGCCGATGACGTCGGCATTTTCGGCCTTGGCGCGCTCCAGAATTTTCTCGCAGGGCACCATCACGCCCATGTCGATCACTTCGTAGTTGTTGCACGCCAGAACCACGCCAACGATGTTCTTGCCGATGTCGTGCACGTCGCCTTTGACCGTCGCGAGCACGATCTTGCCCTGCGTGCGAACCTCCTGGCCCGCGGCGGCGAGTGCGGCTTTTTCGGCCTCCATGAACGGCGTCAAATACGCCACGGCCTTTTTCATGACGCGTGCGGACTTCACCACCTGCGGCAAAAACATCTTGCCGGCGCCGAACAGGTCGCCGACGATGCCCATGCCGTCCATTAGCGGTCCTTCGATGACAAGTAGCGGACGGCCCAGCTTGGCGCGAGCCTCTTCCGTGTCCTGGTCGATGTAGGTGTCGATGCCCTTCACCAGCGCGTGGGCCAGGCGTTCCTCGACCGTGCCGTTGCGCCATTCCTCGGTCTTCTTCTCGGCGGCACCCGCGCCCGCGCTCGCGGCCTTGATCTCTTCCCCGCGCTCCACCAGGCGTTCCGTCGCGTCCGGACGGCGATTGAGTAGTACGTCCTCGACCAGTTCCTTCAGGCTGGGTTCGATCTCCTCGTAGACCTCCAACATTCCGGCGTTGACGATGCCCATGTCCATGCCGGCGGCGATCGCGTGGTACAGGAACGCCGAATGCATCGCCTCGCGAACCACATTGTTGCCGCGGAAGCTGAAGCTGATGTTCGACACGCCGCCGCTTACCTTCGCATGCGGCAGGTTCTGCTTGATCCAGCGCGTCGCGTTGATAAAGTCCATGGCATAGTTGTTGTGCTCTTCCATGCCGGTGGCGACCGTGAGAATGTTGGGGTCGAAGATGATGTCCTCGGCGGGGAATCCCACCTCGTCCACCAGAATCCGGTAGGCACGCTCGCAGATGCGGATCTTGTCTTCGTAAGTCGCCGCCTGCCCCTGTTCGTCGAACGCCATCACCACCACCGCGGCGCCGTACTTCAGCACCGTGGCCGCGCGTTCGCGGAACGTTTCCTCGCCTTCTTTGAGCGAAATGGAATTGACGATACCCTTGCCCTGCAGGCATTTCAAGCCCGCTTCGATCACTTCCCACTTCGACGAATCCACCATGAAGGGAACCTTCGCGACCTCGGGTTCGCTGGCCAGAAGTTCCAGGAACCGGGTCATGGCGGCGACCCCGTCGATCATGCCTTCGTCCATGCAGATGTCGATGACGTTGGCGCCGTTTTCCACCTGCTGCCGCGCGATGCTCACCGCTTCTTCGAACTTGC
>JAFDVT010000671.1 GCA_018268875.1 Acidobacteriota bacterium | reverse complement strand
CTTTCCTTGGGATCGCTCGTCGGCTTCGTAACCGTCCTCGGCATCGCCGCCCGCAACGGCGTTATGCTCATCAGCCATTACCGTCACATGATCGAACAGGAGGGACAGCAGTTTAGCCGGGAACTGATCATCCGTGGTGCGGAAGAGCGGCTGGTGCCGATTCTAATGACCGCGACGGCGACGGCGCTCGCACTACTTCCCATCGTCATCGGCGGCAACCAGCCGGGGCACGAGATTGAACATCCGATGGCGGTTGTCATTCTCGGCGGCCTAGCGACATCGACGATCCTCAGTCTTGCCGTACTGCCAGTGCTCGCATACCGCTTTGCGCGGTACGAGCCTGCGGATGCACAGAAGGAAACGCTGTGAACACGAATGGTTCGACGCGCGCCAGGCTCGCAGGTAACGGAATTCTGATATCATCGCACTCACGTATCGCTGGCGCTTTTCGCTAGCGGATGACGTTACCGAGCGATGGCACTGACTACGGCTGACAAAGATCTCTATTCCGGCCTGATCCGGCTTCACATCCTGCACCATGCCACAAAAGAGCCCGTCGTCGGACTCTGGATGATGGAAGAACTTGCCCGGCACGGCTACAAGATGAGTACGGGCACGTTGTACCCGATTCTTCACAGTATGGAAACGAGAGGCTACCTCCGCTCAAAAATACAGCGCGAAGGCAGCACATCGCGACGGCACTATTCGGCAACTCCACTCGGGAAAAAGGCATTGAAAGCCGCGCTTTTGAAGGTACGGGAACTATACGGGGAGTTGCTGGAGCAATGAAACGGCTCTGCATCATTCTGATTGCCGTTGCGTCCATCTGCCCGGCGGAACGACTGACGATGGAGCAAATGGTGGAACGGGGCATTGCCCGCTATCCGTCCGTACGGGTCGCGCAAGCCGAGGTTCGTCAGGCCGCCGCCGGAATACAACTCGCGCGCACCGCATACCTGCCAAAGGTGGATGCCGTCGCAGGAATCAACCGCGCGACACGCAACAACACGTTCGGACTCCTTCTGCCGTCGCAAATCATTTCTCCGATTTCGGGTCCAGTATTGGGAACCAATGCGCTCGGCTCAGCATGGGGCAGCACAGTCGGCCTGCTCGCCACCTGGGAACCCATCGACTTCGGGCTCCGCGCGGCCAACGTCGCCGTAGCGGAAGCCGCGAGAAAGCACGCCGGAACCGGCATCGCCCGTGCGCAGTTGGGAGGCGCGGCGCTCATTGCCGAAAGCGCTCTGACTTGGCTGGCCGCCGCGCAAACCGCAATCGTCGCGCAGGCCGGAATCGACCGCGCATCGGAGTTGGAACGAATCACAACGGCTTTGGTGAAGGCAGAACTTCGGCCCGGCGCGGAGTTGTCGCTCGCGCAAGCCGAGGCGGCCGCCGCCAGGATGCAGTTGGTTCGAACTAAGCAGGCTGCGGAAGAGGCGAAAGCCGCCCTTTCGGCTTTGCTCGGCGATTCGAACATCGAATTGGCTGAAGGAAAGCTGCTCTCGCTTCCTGCTCGCGACACGGAAGAGACTCCGCCCATGGAACAGAATCCCGATGTGACGGCGATTGACGCAGCCGTCGCCGAATCCGAGGCAAAACTACACGCCCTCGACCGCGCCTACTTTCCTCGGATCGCCGTGCAGGCCATCAGCTATGCGCGCGGAAGCGGCGCGATGCCCGACGGCCGGCTTTTGGGTGGCGTCAACGGTTTGGGCCCGAACATTCAAAACTGGGGCGTCGGTTTTACCGTCACATTCCCGTTGATGGAACTGCCTTCGATACGTGCCAGGAAAGCGGCGGAAGCGGCAAGACTCGACGCAGAAAAAGCTCGACGCGAGCAGCTTCTCGTCGACCTAACAATCCAGCGCGACAAGGCGTTGGCGGCCTACCGGTCGGCGTTGGAGCTCGCAAAACTGACGCCGGCGCTGATCGCTTCGGCCAAAACAGAAGTGGCGCAAATTCGCGCGCGATATCAGGCCGGGCTGGGAACCGCGCTCGAGGTTGCCGATGCGCAACGCCGTTTGACGCAGGCCGAAATCGACGACAGCCTCGCGCGACTGGGCATCTGGCGAGCTCGCCTGGCCGTGTATCTTGCGGTTGGCGATCTGACACCGTTCCTCCGCGAGGTGAGCCACTAGCATGCGACTTGTACTCGCCGCGCTCTCGCGCCCGATTTCATTGATGATGGTGCTTGCCGCCGTCGCGCTGGCGGCTGGACTGGCCATACGCCGCATGCCCGTCGACATCTTTCCGCAAGGCGGCGAACCGGCAATCTACGTGGCGCAACCGTACGGAGGAATGGATCCTTCGCAAATGGAAGGCTTCCTCACGTATTACTACGAGTATCACTTCCTCTATATAACGGGGATTCAACGCGTCGAATCGAAGAGCATTCAGGGCGCGGCGCTGATGAAGCTGGCGTTCTATCCCGGCACCGACATGAACCAGGCCATGGCGCAAACGGTCGGCTACGTCAACCGCGCCCGCGCCTTTATGCCGCCTGGCGCCGTTCCACCGTTCATCACCCGGTTCGATGCTGGCTCCATTCCCGTCGGGCAACTCGTATTCAGCAGTCCGACATTGAGCGCGGGCGAACTCCAGGACGTAGCGCTCAATCGCGTGCGTCCGCTATTCGCAACGTTGCCTGGCGTTTCCGCGCCACCGCCGTTCGGGGGCAATCAACGAACGATCGTCGTCCGCCTGGACCCCGATAAGCTGCGGGAATTCGGAATTTCGCCCGAGGAGGCCATCGTCGCTGTAAACCGGGCGTCTGTTGTGGTTCCTTCCGGCAATGTCCGCACCGGCGACCTCAACCGGTTCGCTTTGACGAATTCGGTCATCGGCGGAAACTTCGCGGAGCTTGCGAATGCGCCTGTTCGCACAGGTTCGGGAACCCAGGTCTACCTTCGCGATATCGCGGTCGTCGAGAACGGGACGGATATTGTCACCGCTTACGCGCATGTCGATGGGAAACGAACCGTGTATATTCCGGTCACCAAGCGATCGGACGCGAGCACCGTAGCGGTGTTGGACGCGGTGAAGGCCGCGCTTCCATCGTTCCGCGACGTGGTTCCAGAGGGCGTGACCGTTCGCTTGGAGTTCGACCAGTCCGGCTATGTGAACAACGCCGTGCGCGGACTCGTGACAGAAGTTTGCATAAGCGCGCTTCTCACCGGATTGATGGTTCTGCTCTTCCTCCGCGATTGGCGGAGCGCGCT
>JAFDVT010000670.1 GCA_018268875.1 Acidobacteriota bacterium | reverse complement strand
GCGCGATGACGGCCATCGCGGGAGCCAACAGCAAAAGCAATGCGAAGCTTGCCAGTATGTCGATCACTCGTTTCACGGCCTGGTGGCTGGGAACGAGCAGCGACCGTTGAAACTCCAACGCCATCGTCTTGCCAACGTCGCGGATCTCAACGCCGAGGCTCGACAACCCGGCCAGGCGCGTCAACACGTAAACATGCGTGAACAAGCGCGCGGAGTGTTCCACCAGGCGCGACAGTTCCGTCGAATTCGCCTCCGGCATCGCGATCACAGCTCGGTTGACACCCAGATTCAGCGCGTACACGGGACCCTGCGAATGCGTGCCGATCACTTCCACGCCTTCGATTTCGTCTTCGATGCCGTGTTCGGTCAACACCGCCACCGGACGAAGTCCAGTCTCCGGATGACGGCGCAATTCGTTCACAGTTTGCGCCGCGCCATCGCGGCTTCCGAATACGATCACCGGATAGCCCCACCAACTGCAGCGGCCGAACATGTTGCGAACCGCGGCTCGCGCGAGCGGCGCAAGGAACAACAGAATCATCCAGGCGATGCCCAACGTCAACCGCGAAAAGCGCGATTCCATGCGGAACAGGAACACCAGCGCGGCGAGCGCTCCCATCACCATCGAGTTGCAGGAGGCAAGCTGCCGCAGCTCACGCGCCGAATACGTCGCCACGCCGGGATACAGTCCGAACCACGCGTACGCCATCAGAAACATGGCAACTACCGGCCACATGGGCATGTATTCGTGCAGCGGAAACCCTTCTGCGGTGAGGAAACGGATGCTGATCGCCGCGGCGAACGAGGCCGCAACGGCGGTGATGTCGGCCAGCGCGATGATGTTTGTCATCCACGCGGGCCGCAGTTGCCGCGCCGTACGCGCGGCCTTCAACGGGAGTCCTACGGCAGTCATCTTGTTGAGGTACCTTCCAGCAGAGGCTCATCTTGTTGCGCGCCGCTTTCGGCGACTCCGGAACGCTCCTGCGCGAGCACTCCGTTCCACAACCGCAGCGTGGCCTCCATCATTCGTTCAAAGGTGAATTCGTTTTCGTACCGTTTGCGGCTACGCGCGCCCATCGCGCCTCGTAGCTGCTCGTTTTCGATCAATTCGCGCAGTTGATGTGCGCATTCGGACGCATTTCCGCTTTCAAAGACGAACCCGTTGCCGCGGTGCGACACGGATTCGCGGATGCCGCCGACGTTTGACGCCACCACCGGCAACCCCGCCCGCAGCGCTTCGAGGATGCTCCGCGGAAATCCTTCCGACCGGCTCGACAGCACGAACACATGCGACTTGGCGAGCGCCGTTGCGGAACTCTCTGCCGCGCCGGCGAACACGATTCGCTCTTCCACTCCGAGTTCCGTCGCCATCCGCAGAACTTCGTCCTTCAAAGGACCGTCTCCCACCCATGTCAGCCGCCACGGCAGCGACGCGATCCGCGCCAGTGCGAACAGCAGCGTCGCGTGATCCTTAGGGCTCTCCATTCGCGCAACGGTCACCAATTCGACCACTTCCGCATCAGCGCCAGCATCCGCTCGCAGGCGGCTATCCACGTCAGTGACGCCGTTGTGGATCACAACCATCTGCGCGTCGCGCCCCACGTTGGCATTCGCCGCCAACACACGCTCGGCTTCGCAAACATTGACGATCCGCGCGGAGGCCGGCGCCATGCCCCGCTCGACGAGCGCGAACACCCTTCCCGCAACGGTCGACAAGCGGTCCCCGATGGACCACCCGTGCGGTGTGTAAATCGCCGGGACGCCCGCCAGCTTCGCCGCCAGACGGCCCACAAGTCCGCCCTTTGCGGTGTGGCACGACACCAGCGACGGCTCGAATTCCTTGAGCATTCGCGACAATTGCGCCACCGCGAGCAGATCGCGCAGGGGATGAATCGATCGCCGCAGTGATGGCACCATCCGCCATTCGACGCCATGTTTGGACAGTTGCTCGGTGACAGGACCGGGCTTGCCGCCGACAAAGACACGAACCTCAATCCCACGCGCCAAAGCGGCCGCCGCGAGGTCGCGCACATGCACCGAAGCGCCGCCAACGGCGTCCGCACGAGTGATGACAAAGGCTACGCGCACGGCATCACGCTCCTCATGCGGCGCACCGCGCGGAAGGACGTCGCAAATGCCGAGTCGGCCCAGGACGCCTTGCGCGTCTCCCCTTCGCGAACCGCGTCGGGAAAAGGAATGATGCGGTCTTCGAACCGCTTCAGGCTGGTTTCGAACGCCAGCAGGTCCGATTCTTTCCAGCTATTGAAGTGCATGCACACGGTCCACAACCCGGCCGGCATATCGATGAAACGCCCGATCTGCTGCGGCGTCCAGACGCACCCCGCGGCATCCTTATGCGGGCGCAGCGCGTACCCGTCGCTGACATTCTTGATGCCGTGCCGCGCCAGAACGCGCAGCGTGGTCTGATCGAACGAATGCGCTGGCGCCACCCAGGCGTCGGCGCGAACGCCTTGGCTCTCGAAAATCTTCAGCCCCGCCGCGATCTTGCGATCCTGTTCCGCCTCCGTCAATCCGGCGAACTCACTGTACGCGTTCCGCCCGATGATGCCGGAATTCTGGTTGACGTAGCGATGCTGGTAGCCATGCAGCGCGATCGTCCATCCGCGGCGCTGCCAATGGCGAACCTGTTCCCAGAAGTCGGCCCGCGCGGGCTGCA
Organism: Acidobacteriota bacterium; assembly: GCA_018268875.1. Taxonomy (GTDB): domain Bacteria; phylum Acidobacteriota; class Terriglobia; order Bryobacterales; family Bryobacteraceae; genus F-183. The sequence continues at coordinate 1,964 of JAFDVT010000670.1, read as the reverse complement.
CGTCCAGATGCGGATCCCGATTGTCGGGAACCACTGCCAGAATCGGTCGAACCATGCGCGACAGCATCGCCCGTTCCACGCGCGACCATACGTCCCAATTCATCGTGGGACACAGATCATCGAAGCGAACGAGATAGCGGGAAGACATCGCTAATTCTTCCGTTCCTTCCACGTTTCAAGCAGGTGGCGCGCGCGGATCGCCATGGCGCCGCGAAGCGTCAAACCGCGATCCACGTTGTACAACTGCACGACCTTGCCGCCAAAGCTTTCCTTGAATTTGTTAATGCGCAACTTGGCTTCATCCGTATCGCCGGCGTACCAGCCGCCGAAATCGTACGTCGCAAGGCCCGCCTCCCGGAACCTCAACATGTCCTGCCAGTGCAGCCCGCGGTTGGCGCGGCCCGTCGTGCGCGATTGCTCCGCGTCACGCGCGAGCGATGCCGAATGCACGAGGCGCGCGGCGGAGGGTGTACGTAGCGTGCAATGCCAAACCAACGTGTCGCCGGTCACCGGATCGATGGCGCGCGACAGATCCAGCATGTTTGCCTCACGCATCGCCGCAAGCCTCGCGCGATTGGCCGGCGGAAGCCCCTTACCCTGCGCAAAAGCGTCGTAAAACGTGAAGAATTCCTGCATCCACCGCGTATCCGGCGAGCTGCTGGCCTCGGTCTTGATGCCTTCGCGTTCGGCGTAGCGAATCTGTTGGCGATTGTCTTTCTTCATCCCCGCCAGAATCTGATCCGCGTCCTGCGTCAACTCGATCTGCAGCGTGTGGAACACCGACTGCTGCGTCCCTTCGATGGGCGATTCCTGGTAGTAGCAGCGCGCGATGTCCAGCCCATTGCGGCCTTCCACAGGAGGCTGATAGTAGAATTCGGCGATCTTCAAGAATGGTTTGTTGTAAACGATCATGCGTGTGCGGCTCCATTGGCCAGCTTTAAATACAGGTCGCACCAGGACTGCGCGACGCCATGCAGTTCAAAATGTCGTTGCACATGCGCGCGTGCGTTGGTGGCAAACGCGGTTCGCGCGGCAAAGCTTAGGCCCGCGATGCGGCCCATCGCCACATGCAGATCCGAAGCATCAGGCTTAGCCAGGAACCCGTTGTATCCGTCCAGCACGATGTCGCGGTTCCCGCCAACATCAGTGCACGCCACCGGCAAACCGCAGGAGGCTGCCTCGAGCAACGCGATTGACAAAGCCTCAAAACGGGACGCGAGCGCGAACGCATCGGACGCGTTCAGCAACGCCGGAAGGTCGTTCCTGCGGCCCAAAAAGCGGACCTTGTTCTGGATGCCGAGTTCACCCGCCAACGCCTGCAGTTCCGCAAGACCCGGGCCGTCGCCTACGAGCAAGAGCACGGAATCGGGCCGGTTCTGCAAGGTGGCCTGAAAGGCGCGCAACAACGCCGGGTGATTCTTGACGCTGTGAAAGCGCGCCGCGCAGATCCAGGTGAATTCGCGGTCGAGGTCCAGAGTCAAGCGCGTGGCGTAGCGTAGCGCCGCGTCCGGACGATAGCGATCCACATCCACGCCGTTCGGAACCGTCAGAATCCGTCCCGCCGACACCGCTTTGGTGCTGACGTAGTAAGAATTCGCCTCGCTGCACACGACGGTCGTCAGGTCGGCCAGGCGATCCGTCAACCGGTGTGCCGCTTCACGCAACAGGTACCCTTCGCCCTGCGTGTTGTACATCCGCAGGCCATGCAGCGTATTGATTACCACAGGAACATGCAGCACAGGCCTCGCAAGCCGGGCCAGCAGATTCGCGTGCGTCATGTGGCTATGCAAAATGTCGGGCTTGATCTCGGCCATCAATCTGCGCAGGCGAAGGATCGCCTTGGGCAGATGCAACACCGACTCGAGCTCCAGCGAATGCAAAGGAATTCCTGCGTCTTCGAGCGTCGCGCGGGGCGGCCGGATCGAGATCACATGCACGTCCCAACGCATGCGTTGGAACTCCCT
>JAFDVT010000066.1 GCA_018268875.1 Acidobacteriota bacterium | reverse complement strand
TTTTGCGACATGCGCGCCAATTGGCCTGTTTTCGCATCAAAATTGGCTTCGAGCTCCTTGCTCCAAGTCAGCACGGGCGGATTGGGTTTACGGTCGGCTCGCGGTGGAGGTTCGCTACGCGTCGACGCGCCCGTGGTGGTGAACCGGTCGATCTGATTGTCCTTGCCGTACGTCACAAAAAAGCGGTCGCCGTTCAACCAGCGATGATTCTGCTTGGGCCGGTTGGGAATCAGTTCCAGCGTCGATGGCGCGGCTGTTTCGGCGCGTTCGATCTCCTCGCCGCCGGGGCGCATGTACAGTTCCACCGTCTCGCTTTTTACGATCCGCGTATCGGCCACCGCGGTTCGCGCTGGCTTTGACACCAACACCGCCTTGCCGCTGGCATGAGCTTTGGACAGCGAGGATTCTTCCTCGCCAGCGTCAAAATCCAGAACGAGTTTGTCGGCGTTCACATCGGTTTGCGCCAGCGCCGTCGTGGAAGTGAGCCGCGCATTGGTATCGCCGGTGATCTTCGACACTTGCCCGGTTTCGGCGAAAAACATCACCATGGCATCCGCGCCATATTCGATGCGGCGGCCTTTGGCTTCGCGAAAGCCGGTGGCCTTCTGCGTCTCGACGATGTCGATTCGCCCCTTCACCAGTTTGACCACCGAACCGCCCGCGTCCATATGCAGCGGACCACGGTCGAACTTGGCCCATGGCAGCAGGTACACCATCGATTCCGCTTCTTTGTACACGGCATTGCCGCATTGAATCTTCATCGGAATCGTCTTCGCCGAAGTTCCCGTCCAGATGAGTTCCACGTTCTGATTCAGATGCAGTTCGCGCAGACTGGTGTCGTACAGCGCGCCGACGCTCTTGCCACGTCCGCGATCGAATTCAAAGCTGACCTCGCGCTGCGTGAACGCCTTGCCGGATTTTTCAAACGTCAGGCCGGAGGTGAGAATGCGCAACAGGCGTCCGCTGGGTTCTTCGCCTTCGGGCACATCCATGAAGATCTCCACCTCGCCGTCGGCGTACAGCGTCTCGTTTTTCTGATCGAACTCGGCCCGCTCCGTCTTCACGCGGTCGTACTTTTTGACGCCGCCCTTCTGCGGAATCTCGAGCGTCACGCCCTGCAACTCCACCTTTGACGCGTCCTTCAACTGGCGCATGTGCTTGGCGCGAATACGGGCTTTTTCGACGCCATCCTGCGTCTGCGTAAACGCCCACTCTTCCGATTGAATATTCACGTTGTCCGGAACAACGACGGCCGGGGCCACTTTCGCGTGCGCCTGGTCGTTGGTGCGGAGATGGTAGGTATAGCCGACAAAACCGGCAAGAAGTCCAATTGCCAGCAGGATCAGCCAGCGGAGGCTGCGCATGAAAAGCTACTCACAGGATAGCCGTTCATAGGACAATGTTGTGGAATGGAAACGTACGGGATTCCGGGCTTCCTGTTTGTCGATCACGTGGCGATTGCGGTTCCCCGCGGCGGTCTGGACGCGCAGGTACGTTCGTATGAGGCGCTGGGATTTCGCGTCCTGCATCGCGAAGATGTGCTCGGCGGCGACCAGGTTCGCGAGGTACTGCTCGAAATCGGCAACGGCCCGAATCTGATCCAGTTGCTGGAACCGCTGGACGACTCCTCGCCCGTGCAAAAGCTGATCGACAAGAACGGCGGCCGCGGCGGTTTTGCGCATCTCGCGCTGCGCGTGCGCAATGCGGCGGAAGCGTTCGCACACTGCAACGACGCGGGTTTGCAGTTGATCGACCCCGCGCCAAGGCCCGGTTCGCGAGGCACGACCGTGTTCTTCATCCACCCCAAATCGCTCGGCTATCTGATCGAAATCGTAGAGGACCCGGCCGATGCCAACTAATGCCGCGTGGGGTCCCGAAGACCTTGCCAACACATCGCTGCAAGCGCAGCCCTGGCCCAACCACGATTGGGTCGCGCTCGAAGAGAGCCCAGCAGACGGCATCGACATCGGCCCCCGTTACTTCGACGAAATCGCGCGGCTGCGGGCCATGCGGCGAGCTAATCCGAACCGCCACATCGCCGCTGTCGTGCGAGCCGGCACAAGCGACGATCCGTACCGAGGTTTGCTGAGCGCGACCACGCGCGCGATGGCGGCGATTCTTGGCGGATGCGACGCGCTGTACATCGAACCCATCCCCGGCATCGCCCCCCGCCTGACCGAAAACATCCACCGCATCCTGCGTGAGGAGGCCCATTTTGCGGGCCTCGGCGACGTTGCGGCCGGGTGTTGGTACATCGAATCGCTCACCGGTGGACGGTCCACCAGCGAGGCCGCGTATCCGCATCTGCGAGACGCGCCCACCGCGGGCAAGCCGCCCTATCTGCGCGGTCCTTACCCGACGATGTACACGGTTCGCCCCTGGACCATCCGTCAATACGCGGGTTTTTCCACCGCCGAGGAATCGAACGCGTTTTACCGCCGCAACCTCGCCGCCGGGCAACAGGGCATTTCCGTCGCGTTCGACCTGGCGACGCATCGCGGCTACGATTCCGACAGCCCGCGCGTCGCCGGAGATGTCGGCAAAGCGGGCGTCGCGATCGACACCGTCGAGGACATGAAGGTCCTGTTCGACCAGATCCCGCTCGACCGCATCTCCGTCTCAATGACGATGAACGGCGCGGTGCTGCCCGTGATGGCGTTTTACATCGTGGCGGCGGAAGAACAGGGCGTGCCCATGGAAAAGCTTTCCGGCACCATTCAGAACGACATTCTGAAGGAGTTCATGGTCCGCAACACGTACATCTATCCGCCTCGCCAGTCGATGCGGATCGTTGCGGATTTCTTCGCCTACACGTCGCGGCACATGCCGTTGTTCAACTCCATTAGCGTCAGCGGCTATCACATGCAGGAAGCGGGCGCGACGTGCGAACTGGAACTCGCCTACACGCTCGCCGATGGCCTCGAATACTTGCGGACAGGCGTCGCCGCGGGACTCGACATCGACGATTTCGCGCCGCGTATTTCGTTCTTCTTCTGCATCGGCATGGACCATTTCCGCGAGATCGCCAAGCTTCGCGCGGCTCGCCTGCTGTGGTCGCGCATCGTTGGAAAGTTCGTCGCGAAGAACCCGAAATCTCTGGCCCTTCGTACGCATTGCCAGACGTCCGGCTGGTCGCTCACCGCGCAGGACCCTTTCAACAATGTTGTTCGCACGTGCATCGAGGCCATGGCCGCCGTGTTTGGCGGTACACAATCGCTGCACACCAACGCGCTCGACGAAGCCATCGCGCTGCCTACCGATTTTTCCGCGAAGATCGCGCGCGACACGCAGTTGTACCTGCAGAAGGACATCGGCATCACCGAAACCGTCGACCCCTGGGGAGGCTCGCGGCACGTCGAAGTGTTGACCGATGAGTTGGCGCGCATCGCCTCGCCATTGATTGAAGAAGTGGAAGCCATGGGCGGCATGGTGCAGGCGATTGAGGCTGGCCTGCCCAAACTTCGCATTGAAGAGGCTGCGGCTCGCAAGCAGGCCCGCATCGACTCCGGCGCCGAAGTGATCGTCGGCGTCAACAAATACCTGGCCAGCGAGGATTCGCAGATCCCGGTGCTCGAAGTCGACAACGCGGCCGTGTTGCGCAACCAGTTGTCGCGCCTTGCACAGGTGAAGGCATCACGCGATGCGGGTCGTGTCGCGAACGCGCTCAAAGCCATCGAAACAGCGGCGCGATCCGGCGAAGGCAACCTGCTGGCGCTATCGGTGGAAGCCGCTCGCGCCCGCGCGACGCTCGGCGAAATATCGGACGCCATCGAACGCGCCTGGGGACGTTATGAGGCGCCCATTCGCTCGGTGAGCGGCGTGTACAGAACGGAAGCCAGCATGAATCAGGAGTTCGAAAACACGCGCCGGTTGGCGGCCGAGTTCGCAACGCGCGAAGGCCGCAGGCCGCGCATTCTGGTCGCCAAGATGGGCCAGGACGGGCACGACCGCGGCGCCAAGGTGATCGCTACCGCGTTCGCAGACCTGGGCTTTGATGTCGACATCGGTCCGCTGTTCCAGACGCCCGCCGAAGTGGCCCGCCACGCGCTCGAAAACGACGTACACGTGGTCGGCATTTCGACGCTCGCCGGCGGGCACAAGACGCTGATGCCGCAACTGGCCGCTGAACTTCGCGAACAAGGCCGTGGCGACATTCTGTTGGTCGCGGGCGGCGTGATCCCCGAACAGGATTACGGCTTCCTGCATGACGCCGGCGTAGCGGAAGTGTTCGGCCCCGGCACCAACATCCCAATCGCGGCAGCGAAAATCATCCAGCGTTTATGAGAGCGCCCTGGCTCGACAACCGGCGCATCCTCGAAGGCCTGCTGGCGCGCGACCGTTCGATCCTCGCCCGCGCCATTACGCTCGTCGAAAGCACTCGTGATGAGGATCGCAAACAGGCGGAAGACCTCGTCGACATGTGCCTGCCGCATGCGGGAACCTCGATTCGCATTGGCATTTCGGGCGTTCCCGGCGTGGGCAAAAGCACGTTCATCGAAGCCATCGGGCGCGAGTTCCTGCGTGAACCTGACGCGGCCGTCGCAGTGCTCGCGGTGGACCCGTCGAGCCCTTTGTCAGGTGGCAGCATCCTCGGCGACAAGACGCGAATGGCCGCGCTTTCGTCGCATCCGCGGGCGTTCATACGGCCTTCGCCATCAAGCGGCGGACTCGGCGGCGTGCAACGGCGAACCCGCGAAACCATCGTCCTGTGTGAGGCTGCGGGCTTCGACACGATCCTGGTCGAGACCGTTGGCGTCGGCCAATCGGAATTCGCGGTCGCGTCCATGACCGACTGCTTTCTGCTGTTGCTGCTCGCCAACGCCGGCGATGAGTTGCAGGGCATCAAGCGCGGCATCATGGAACTCTGCGACGTCGTTGCGATCAACAAAGCCGACGGCGGAAACGCGCAGGCGGCAGAAGTCGCGCGCAAGCAGTACGAGTCGGCGGTGCACTACCTGGGCCGCCAGATTCCGGTATTGACCTGTTCGGCGCTGACCGGGCATCGGATTCCGCAGGTGATGGAAAAGATCGGGGAGTTCTTCACAGAGGCTCGCAAGACCGGAAGCTTTCAGACGCGGCGAGCCGCGCAGAACACCGCGTGGATGGAGGAAGCCGTGCGACTGCTGATCGAACAAAAAGCCGCGAACGCCGCGCCGGAGTTACGCGAACGGGTGGCGCGAGGCGAGATCAGCCCTGCAAAGGCCGCGCGCCTGCTGGTTTCTTAGCATCACCACCATCAGGCATCTTGACGACTGCGGCGGAGACAACGGCCGCTATGCGTGTTGCGCCTGTTGCATGCCTCCTCAGCGGGGGCTTCGCCTTCGCACCGCCGCGTGATCCACATCGAGTACGCCGCCTGCCCATTGCCCCAACCACTCACCTGGCGCGGATTTCTGGCATCCTGAAAGCAGTTTGCCGACACCGCCCGCACGACGCGGCAGGACCGTCCGCTGTTCTCCGGACGAGATCCGCCTGGCCATCGAACGCTTTGTCGCAGCCAGCCAACAACCGACGCTCTTTGAACCGGGCGAGGTCCCGCTTGCCATCAAGCCGGGACAGTTCGACCTCGAACCGATTCGCGACGTCATGCTGCGCCTCACCGTGTGGGACGAGACGCGAACGCTCAGCCGCAAGGTATTTGATTGCGAGGAATTCCATCGTGCGCGCCTCGTGCTGCATGTCGAACACTTCGGCGGCAAGCCCGGCACCGTCATCCTCGCCGACATGCGCGCAAGCGCCAACGCCAGCCTGCCACAGCGCGGCAAGCGGACCATCAAGCGCGAACTCGTCCGCGCGTCGCTCGCCCGGCAGTACCCGGGGTGGCGCATCGCGGAACTCACCACCGAACCTGACCTCGCGCATAGCCTGTCGCCCGCGTACCCTCGCGCCTGGTTGCGAAAAGGCACGCAGGGCATTGCCGCGATCGCCGCTCCCGATGCCGCCACCGCGCATGGCGCGTTGACCTTTGGCCTCATCTGGCTCGACTATTTGCGCCGCCGCGATCCTCGCACGATCACGCATACGCTCGCGGTGTTCGTGCCGTCCGGCGCGGAGGTGGACACCGCGCTGCGCCTGCGTTACCTCGATCCGTCCAAGCTCGCGACGGAACTGTTTCGCTGCTCGCCCGATGGCTATGAGGAACGCGTTGACCCGGCGCTGCCCTTCAATCTCGATACGCGACTGTTGCCGCCCGAACCTTTGGACCCGCGCGAATATGGCGCAATCGAACGCGCCATCCGCGACATCCCGCATGTCGACGCCGTGGAATTGAACGACCGTAGCGTCAGCTTTCGCGTGCATGGACTTGAGGTGGCTCGGCGCGCGCCGGGACGCGACGGGCAAATTACGTTCGGACTCGAAACCAAGCGGGCCGCCCTCGCATCACACGTTTCGGAGATTGGCGAACTGGTGAATTTTGTGAGCCAGCAGCGCAATCCGGATGCGAATCACCACGGGAACATTTTGTTCCGTAAGAATCCGGAATGCTGGTTCGAATCGCAGGTGAGAGCTCGTCCGGACATACTGGACTCGAGCCTCTGCCCGGAACCAATTTACGGGCAGGTGCCTGCGATGGCCGGAGCGCGCCCCGTTCCTTCTTCTGACCGGGAGGGAACGCCGGGCGCCAGCTATAGGGCTGATCGCGACGTACTCGACCTACTCGCGATCGGCCGCTCCGGACGTTTGACGGTGATCGAGTTGAAAACCACCGAGGACATCCACCTGCCACTACAGGGCCTCGATTACTGGATTCGGGTGAAGTGGCATTTGGATCGCGGCGACCTGGACGGCTACTTTCCCGGCATGACGGTGGCGCGCGGTGTGGCCCCCAAACTGCTACTGGTATCCCCAGCGCTGGAAGTACATCCGGCGAACGAGATCGTAATCCGGTATTTTGCTCCCGAAGTGGATGTGGAGCAGACCGGCGTCGGAATAGAATGGCGAAAGGAACTCCGCGTCCTGTTCCGGCGTGGAAAGGACTAACTCGAAACCATGTCATTGGGATTGATCCGCACCGTACAAAAAGCCGTCACGTACCTGAATCCGGAAGAAGTTCGGCGCGATGCGGACTACCCGCTCGCCGTCAGCCTGAACGCCGCCACACCGGAGGCGATGTGGGCGATGGAAAGCTATTTCTGCCCCCCTTCGCTGTCGCGTACCAAGCGGGACCAGGTGCTCGAAATCCTCCATTCGCGGCGCAATCCCGACCTGGAAATTTATGAAGCGGGCATGGCGGAAATACCCAAGCACGCCTTTAAGTTCGACCTCAAGGACCCGGAAGCCTGCGTCCGCGCCATCCTCAAAAAGCGCGCGGACCTTCGCATCGTGCTCGCCCGGCACCTGATGCCGTTTCGCGAACCCGTGGTCAAGCAATTGATCGCGACGGTGGCCAAGGAAAACGCGCTGTTTTCCGTAGCCACCGCGTTGCCCGATGTCGTGCCGCTCATTTCCCTGCCCTGGGCCATCGGCGAATTCGCCACCGACACGGCGTTCCTCACGATGAACCAGGTGCGCCTGGCGTTTCTCGTGGCCGCGGCAAGCGACCATCCCATTGGCTACGCGGAACAGAAAGCGGAACTCGCGTCGATCCTCGCCGGAGCGTTCGGCTTCCGGGCGATTGCGCGGCAATTGGTGGCAAAGATCCCCTTGGGCGGAGGTTTGATTCCCAAGGCGGCCATCGCCTATGCGGGCACTCGTGTGGTGGGGCTTTCGATGGAGCGGCTATACCGCACCGGGTACGCCTACTCGCAGGAAGAACGCAACAACGCCTACGAAGACGCCTTTCAAAAAGGCCGCGTCTTCGCAGGCGGTATGGTGAACAAGCTCAAAAAACGCTAGTGGCCGAGCGTTTCGAGATAACGCTCGCATTCGATGGCGGCCTTGCAACCCGCGCCCGCCGCCGTAATCGCCTGCCGGTAGATGCGATCTTCGACGTCGCCTGCATGGAAGACGCCTTCGATATTGGTGCGCGCGCCGCCTTTGCCGACGATGTAGCCGTCCTCGTCCAGGTCGATCTGGCCGACAAACGGCTGCGTGTTCGGGATGTGGCCAATGGCGACGAAGAAGCCGTCCACTTCCTGATCCCACGCCTCGTTCGTGATGAGGTTGCGCAGGCGAACGCCGGTAACAACGTTCTGCGAGATGTCGTAAACGTCGTCCACCACGGTGTTGGTCAGGAACTTGATCTTGGGGTTGGACCGTGCGCGATCCAGCATAATCTTCGACGCGCGGAATTCGCCGCGGCGGTGCACGATGGTCACCTCGCTACCGAACCGCGTCAAAAAATTTGCCTCTTCCATCGCCGTATCGCCGCCGCCGATCACCATGATCTTCTTGCCGCGGTAAAAGAACCCGTCGCAAGTGGCGCAGGACGACACGCCGTGGCCGATCAGCTTTTGTTCGTTGGGAAGGTTCAGCCAGCGGGCCGATGCGCCGGAGGCGATGATGAGCGTTTTGGTTTCGGTCCACTCACCGTCGATCTGGATGCGGAAGGGGCGTTGGGAAAGGTCCGCCGCGGTGACTTTGGCGTGAAGGTATTCGGCGCCGAACTTCTGCGCCTGCAGCTTCATGTTTTCCACCAGTTCGGGGCCTTGGATGCCTTCGGGGAAACCGGGGAAGTTTTCGACTTCGGTGGTGATGGAAAGCTGGCCGCCCGGTTCGTGGCCGATAAGGACAAGGGGCTTCAGATTGGCGCGGGCTGCGTAGATCGCGGCAGTGTTACCGGCGCAGCCCGAACCAACGATTATGACGTTCCGCATGATTGATTGGATGAGGGTTCGGGGATACTGGCTTCGAACCCCATGCTACCATTGCGCGGAATTTCAGGCTACTTCTTGCGGGTCTGGCGGAAGCGGATGCCGGCGAAGGCCAGCAGGCCGGCGCCAATCATGCCGAGGCTGGCGGGTTCCGGAACGCCGTTCATGACGTCGTTGCCGCAAGTCGCCGAAGCGAAGTGCACGCCGCCCGCGTTCAGGCTCTGCAGGTTCTGCGCAACCGACGAACCGGCCACATAGTTCAGCGTGATCGTGGCCTTGAATTCCGGAGCCGTGACACCGTTGCCCTGCGCGCCGGCGATCGTCACCGCGCCGTTCACCAGGCTGGTCAGCGAGTTGGCGCCGTCGTTGCGAAGCCACACGGTTTCGGTCGGACGATACGAGATGTTGGTGGGGCTGCCCAGCGCCTGCGCGGCCGTCAGCGTACCGTTGGCATTGTTGATCTGATAGAGCACGCCGCCCGTCACGTTGCCCGAAACGGCGGTGTTGTGCGTCTGCAGCGCGATGCCATAGTTAAACCCATTGCCCGAGAGGAAAAGGTCACCCAGACTCAGAACCACCGAGTTGACGCTAAAAGGCGCCGTGCTGGTGGCCGTGTTCAGGCCGAAGTTGAAATAGAGGTCGATGGTCGCCGAATTGGCGCCAATGTTGAACACGCCCTTCTGAATGTCGAATCCCAGCGGGTCGCCGATGACGTCGCAGGTCGGGCTACCAGAGTTCGAGCAGGGAGCGTTGAACGGATCAGTTACGGTAAAGCTCGTTGCGAACGCGGAAGGCACGCACGCGGCAAGCAGAAGGGTTGGAAGAAGTTTCATCGAATCACCTGGGTAGAGAATGCAATCAGGTGCTGAATGAAACATGGGAGTGCCGGACCATATGGTTCCAGCACTCCCCGTGGTACTTCCTCGATGTTTGTTGCTAGTACCGTCCGTAGACGACTGCCAGCAAACGAATTGCCGCTACTGCCGCGGCTATCCTCACGCTAAAATTCCAGGCGCAAAGATACCTGTCCCGTGCGTCCGCCGCCGAAATCGACGCCGCGCGCACCGGTGATACGCCCGAAATTGCTGTTGGTTATATCCAGCACCGGATCACCCAGGTTGGTCCAGTTAGGAACATTGGTGAAGCTCCCTTCCGCACGTAGCCGAACCCGTTCCGTCAACCGGAACTGCTTGCTCAGCGCGGCGTTCAAACCGAACGTTCCCGGACCCGTGATGATCCCGACTCCAGAGTTGCCAAAGCGGCCGATCGGCGCCGGACTGCTGCCCGGAACCGTACCCACCGCGCAGTTGAACTGCGTCGTCGTGCCGGCCGCGCGGCCGGGGCACAGGAACGCATTGCGATCGAGCCACATGTCGCGAGTCGGGTTGGCCACGCTGCCCTCGCCGATGCGATCCGGACGCTGCGTACCGCGGCTCGGCGCGTTGGTACCCGAAGGATCGCCACCGCTAAACGTCGGCGTCAGATAAGGACCGCTCTGCAGCGTCAGGATGGTCGAAACCTGCCAGCCGCCGAACACAGCATCCACCGCGCGATTGGCGCCGGCCAGGAACGTACGCCCCTTGCCGAACGGCAGTTCGTACACCATCGTGCTGACAAAGCGATGACGCCGCGTCGCGTAGACATTGCCGCGGTCGCCGCGCCGGTTGAGCGAATTCGTCACGCGGCCGCCGCCCGTTTCACCGGCAAACCCGCTGGGGTTGGGACCCGCGTTATCCGCCAGGTTCTTGGCCAGCGTGTACGCCGTGGTGAACGACAGTCCTTTGCTGAAGCGGCGGTTGAGTTCCGCCTGGAACGAGTTGTAGATCGAATTCGCGCCCGCGTCGCGGCTGAAGATCAGGCCGAAGTTCGGGAACGGACGATCGGTGTTGGGACGCTGCGAAAAGTACGTCGTCGACGGGGCCATCTGGTTGACATCCGGCGCCCACGGGAGTTGCGTGCTCTTGTTGCCGATGTAGCTGAGGCGAACGCCGGTCGAACGGTTCACCTGGCGGTCGACGGACAAGCTCCACTGGTGCATCTGCGGCGGTTTGAAGTCAATCTGATTGGCCGTGCGGAACTCGAACGAACCAACCGCGTTCGACGAAATGCCGCTGCCCGGCGTACGCGTGTCGGGGAACCGGAAGATCGGCGCCCCCGTTGAGCTGACGTTGTTGAAGTTGCGGACGTCGCTCTGCACGGTGCCGGTGAGCGAGAAGAAGATCGAGCCCAGCAGAATCATGTTGTAGGTGCCGAAGCTCGAACGAATCGTCGTCTTGTCGTTCAAGCGGTAGGCAAGACCGAGGCGCGGCAGGAACTGCGTCTTATAGGTCTTGCGGAGCGCGTCCGAAAGGCCGGCGTCCTGCGCGGTCACGATCGGCGTACAACCCACGCCGTTGATCGGATTGCCGGGGCAGCCGTTGAACGACGTGATGGCGCCGGGGGCGACCAGAGTCCGCGCGCGGGGATCGTTCATGATCACCACCTGCCCCGTGCGAGGCACGTCGCGGTTGAAGTTCGCGATGTTCAAACCCGCATCGGCGTAGCCGGGATGCAGTTCGTAGCGAACGCCGATGTCCACGGTCAGCTTCTTCGAGACCGTGAACGTATCCTGCACGTAGGTCTTGTAGTGATACGCGCGGCCATCGTTGTCGCTGGACAGGATCGCAATGGCGCTCGAGGCCGGAACGCCCAACAAAAAGTCGGCAAACGGGTCGCCGGAAAAGATGCCGGTGAAGTTAAAGTCGCCGTAATTGTTGCCGGTCGTAAAGCCCAGCGCGGACTGTCCCACCAGGCGGCGGATGTCGATGCCGGTCTTGATCGTGTGGCGGCCCTTTACCCAGGTCAGATTGTCGATGAACTGGTTGTTCACCGAATTGCTGAAGCCGGGGCGGCCCTTGTTGACGCTCGTGTAGTTGCGGATGCTGAAGTTCGGAAGGCCGTTAAAGAAAATGTCCTTCTGGATATCGTTCAGGTTCAGCGAATTGGTAAACGCGCGGCCGTCGTAGTTGAAGATCTGCGCCGCCTCGGATTGCACGCGGCCATACCGGAACTCGTTCAACAGCGTCGGACGAATCGTCCAGGTATAGGAAAGTGTCGCCTGCCAGTACTTTTCGGAGTTCGTGTCGCTGGGCAGCAGCAGGTTGTTCGAACCGAGCGACGGATTGTTCTTCCAGTTGAACCGGCCGAACACCGTGTGATTCGGATTGAACGTGTGGTCGACGCGGCCTTCATACTGGTTCGATTCAATGTTCGTGGCCACGTTGTTGCGGAAGTTGGCGTCTGAACGAACGAGCGTGGAACCGAAGTTGATGTCCGGATACAGGCCCATCACCGCCTTGGCCACCGGGCTGATCTGGCTGGCCGGGATGAGATTTCCCGCAAACGGAAGCTTGGTGTACGGATCGATCAGCGTCAGCGTCGCACCTTCGCGGCTGAAGTCGCCGTTCTTCACAAACGACGTCGGAACCGTGTTCTGAATCGTGCTCTGGCGCGGATAGCGCATCGACTCCCAGGTGAAGTAAAAGAACGTCTTGTCCTTGCCGTTGTACAGCTTGGGCAACACCACAGGACCGCCAATGGTCCCG